>CAZEYH010000024.1:0-15171 GCA_964515895.1 uncultured Clostridiaceae bacterium
TTAAAACCAACTTGAAATTGCTCATAAAATTCCTTTTCTAAACCAAGTAGCTCATGTTCCAACTTTTCATACCCTAAATCCGGAAGGCTTGGGTGACTAATTGTATGATTACCTACCTGATGTCCCTCATCTAGCATTCTTTTTACAAGTTCAGGATTGTTTTTTACATAAGAGCTTGTAACAAAAAACATTGTTTTTACATCATTTTCTTTAAGGGTATCAAGTATTTGAGAAGTGTATCCATTTTCATATCCCTCGTCAAAAGTCAGATAAATAACTTTTTTAGATGTATCTCCTAAATAAATTCCATCATATTTTTCTATTAGTTTATCAATATCATCATTTGTCGTAGGTGGTTTGTGTTCTTTATTCAGTCTGATCCACCAAGATAATTTCTTGTTGTTAAGTTTTTCTAGCTTATCTATATTTAATTTTTCAACATTAGGAGTTGAAGGATTAGTAGGTACAGGTATCCCCGGCTTTTCACCATTGCTTTCATTATTGGTAGTCTCCTCTTTACCTTCCTTATCTTCTTTTTCCTTTTCTTCATTATTTTCTATAGTTGTTTTATCTCCAATCTTGTCATTATCTTCATCATCTTCCAAAATTATATCATCAGTCTTTTCAGTATTATTATAACTTCCCGGTTCATTAGCCAAATCCTTTTTAGTTTTGTAAACACTCCACACATATGAAATACAAAATCCAATTATAAAGAATAAGACTGCAGTAATTACCAAGAGCCTAACTAAATTCCTTTTTTGCTTTTTCTTATTATTATTTTTTGTTTTTCCCATTTATCTCATCCTTTGTATCATTAATTTTATAATAAACACATAGCTATACTTGTATGGAAATAAAATTATCTTTATCAGAATCAGATTTTAAAAACAACTTATAGAGTGCTTTAACTTCTCTAATATTCTGATTCTTAACAGCAGAAGGTAGGTTTATCTCTTTAAAGTCAGCACAACTCAACTTAGTTTCTCCTGCTTTAAGTTTGTCAGCGATAGTTTGACGATTCTTTACTACTTCTGCAATATTATTTAAAAATATTTTTTGTTTTCTTTTAGTTGGTTTTAGCAACTCTAGAACATAAGTTAATTGCATATTATCACCTTTGATTTTTAATATAGTGTTGGAACTTTGCGTGTCTTGTGCTTTTGTAGATACTCATTATCAAAACCCCTTAATATAAGTTGTTGTCTGTATTATATCATAAAAAGGATTTGTGTTTAAGATATGTAATGAGCGCAATTCACGACTTCTCAATAAATTCCGCAAAAGTTATTTCTGAGTTGTAATCAATGATTCCATCAATTATCTCCTGTTCAGTATATACCCGCATAACTTTAAACTTCTCATCTAATACATAGATCATATGAAACCTGTCAAAATCCAAGTTTTTTAAAATATCCCCAAGTGCCATATTTTTCATAACTGCCAACTCCCTTACTGGATATACACCTTTTTTTAACAATCTTGAACGTCTGAAAAGTATTTGTTTCATATTCATTATAGCATCCTCCATATCTTTTGATATTATTAAAATAATTATATATATACCTATAATTATTAAACTCAAGTTAAAAAAAGAAGACAAAAATATTTGTATGAAACCAACGAATATGAATACTATGGAAAAAAACAGAGATAATCTCCTTACATATCTACCTGTAATAAGGTAGCCTTTTCTTAAGGCCAAAATATTAACTAGAATTCTGCTCCCATCAAGAGGTATAACCGGTAAAATATTAAACATAGCCAAATATAAATTTGTGTTTGCAAAATTCATAATATATTCTTTGTAAATTGATATGTTAATTAAATATTCGCAAAATAATTGTCCTGATATATATATTAATACATTTGTTATGGGACCAGCTAAATAAATAAGGACTTTTTTCCATAGACAATCAGTACCTTCTTCAATAACAGCATTAAAACCAACCGGTAAGATCCTTATTGATCTTATTTCTATTCTAAATATTAGTGCAGTGATAACATGAGCCATTTCATGTAATGAAATCGATATAAATGCGTATAAGAAACTTTCAAAGTATTTCATTCGAATTTGTTGGTACTATAGGCACCTTAATAAATTCCAAAGGATTTTTGGCCTTCCCGTTTATCCATATTTCAAAATGGAGATGTGAACCGGTAGAAACACCTGTACTTCCCACTTCCGCTATAACATCCCCTTTGCTAACCATGGCCCCTTCTTCTATCAATATTTTTGAACAATGGGCATATACAGTTACTGTATCTCCAAAATGTTTTAATTTTATATACTTACCATACATTCTATGTTCAGATACTTCAATTGCCTCACCATCTTCAACAGCCATTATTTGCGAATGTGCATCTGTTTCAATATCTATCCCGCTATGATATTTAAGTTTATTTGTAACAGGATCTAGTCTTTCGCCAAAAAAAGATGAAACAATACCTTCTACAGGTACTATAAATTTAAGTTCAAGGCTCTCATTATTACCGGTTGAGTTTTCTATGTATGCATCATCAGTAATTTTTTTATCAAAACCATCACTTTCATTTTCATTTCTTTTCTCTTCTTCTAAATTCCCATCATCGGTTTTAAATACACTATTAATTTTGCTGTAAACATTATTAATGTCTATATCCGAAGATAGTACCCATTTCGCATGATCAGTAACAAATTGTGTTACATTGGTATCAATCTTACTTATACCCCAAATAATAAGCAATATTAGTATTGATATTACAATTTGAATTTTTATGACATAGCCTAATTTGTTATTTTCTTTTGCCCGTGATTTTCTTCTTCTGTAAGATGGATTATTACGAGAATACCTGGACCTTACAATAACATCATCCATATATCCACATCCTTTTTCTGCAGAAATTAATATTTCCATGTGCCTTGTCGTAGTTTGTTGTCATGCGTTGTCCAAAACACATAGCTCATTTTAATTATATTGTACAAGTCCGGGATTTATTACTAGATTTGCTTTTTAACTAACTCTCTCCACTCAAGGTCTCCTCTTTCAACACCTTTTATTAACATTTCTGCAGTAGCAACATTTGTAGCTATTGGTATATTATGGATGTTACAAAGGCGAATAATAGAATTTATATCAGGTTCATATTCCTGGGCAGTTAAGGGATCTCTAAAAAATATTACCAAATCCATTTCATTACAGGCTATTCTTGACCCGATTTGTTGTGCACCTCCCAGAGGACCGGGGAAGAACGAATATACATTTAAACCTGTTGCTTCTGCAACAGTTGTTCCAGTTGCACCGGTTGCATACAAAGTATGGTTACAAAGTATGGACTTATATGCTATGCAAAAATCCACCATTAATTCTTTTTTCTTATCATGTGCTATAAGTGCTATATTCATAATTATCAAACAAACCTTACTATTTTTTATCCTTTAAACTTTTAATGGGAATATTGGCCACTAATGCTGGCACAATACTTTCACCATCATCACTCTTGGTACGTGTAAGTTGTATATCTAACAATTCCTCATCTACATCAATATAATTGGTTATAACCTTTATAATTTCACTCTTAATCATTTCCAAAAACTGAGGAGATACATTAGCTCTGTCATGAATTAACACCAGTTTTAGTCTTTCCTTTGCTACTTCTTTCGATGCTTTTGGTCTCGAAAAAAATTTCAAAAAATCTAAGAACATACTTTTTCCCCTTTTCAGTTTGATTTAATTCCTAAAAATCTCTTTAGTTTAAATAAAAATCCTTCATCATTATCAAGATTCAACAATGGTACTTCCTCACCACTAATTCTTCGTGCAATATTTCTGTAAGCTTGTCCGGCTAATGACTTTTCGTCTGTAACAGCGGGTTCACCTCTGTTGGTAGATACAACGATTTTTTCATCGTCAGGTACTATTCCAACCAGGTTAACAGCCAATATATCCTCAACATCCTCTATACTCATCATTTCACCGCGTCTTACCATTTCAATTCTAATTCTGTTTATAAGGAGTTTAGGATCTCTCAATTCTTTAGATTCTAAAAGTCCTATTACCCTATCCGCATCTCTTACAGCAGATACTTCAGGAGTTGTAATAACAATTGCTTTATCAGCACCAACAACAGCATTATTAAAACCCTGTTCAATTCCTGCAGGACAGTCAATTATGGCATAATCAAACTCTTCTCTCAATTGATCACAGAGTTTTAACATTTGCTCAGGCTTTACCGATGATTTGTCCCTTGTTTGAGCTGCAGGCAAAAGAAATAGTCCATCGTACCTTTTATCCTTTACAAGGGCATTTCTTAATTTACATCGACCTTCTACAACATCTACAAGGTCAAAAACAATTCTGTTCTCTAGTCCCAGTACAAGATCTAAATTTCTCAACCCTATATCCGCATCTACAAGTACAACTTTTTTATTATTTAAGGCAAGAGCAGTTCCTACATTTGCTGCTGTCGTGGTTTTACCTACTCCGCCCTTTCCGGAAGTAATTACTATAACCTCACCCATTAAAATTTAACCCCCTGTATTATCTGAAACTCTGCTCGATTAAAGTCGACAAGTTCTTTGACCTTCGGCTAATTGTTTGTAAACAACACTCTAAAGAAACTATATATCTATTTATGAAATTTGTCAATCAGGATATGATTTCATTTTTTGAAGTAAATATTTCTTCAAATTTATTTCACCTTTGAGGCAAAAGTCTTTCAATATACACCATATCCTCTTTAATATACGCTATTTCCGGAATATAAGTTACTTCCGGAACCATTGATCCTTTATCCTCTACATCATCAGGAGGCCTTGTAATAACACTTGCAATCCTAAGTTGCACAGGCTGAAAACTTAGGGCTGCTATAATAGCTTCTTTATTTCCATCCATACCTGCATGTACAGTACCTCTTAAAGTACCCATTATAATAATATTCCCTGTAGCTTGAACTTCTGCCCCGGGATTAACATCACCCAGGATAACCACATTACCGTTAAAATTTAATAATTGTCCTGATCTTACTGTCCCTCTATAAAACTTTGTAATCCCCTCTTCTATACCTTTGAAAAAAAATTTCTTTATGTAAGATGCCGGTTTGTTATTTTCTTCAATATTGAAACTGTTTTCCAACACATTTAGGTCTGCATTTGGTTCATAATTTGTATCCTCCTCAAAAGCTATTATTCTAGCCTCTGTTTTATCAGACATCAAATTACAAATTTTTTCTTCCTCATCAGAAGACAATTTTTTACCCCTATACTTGACAACCAGCGATGCTCCCTTAAAAAATTTACCAGCAGCAGCAAGTTTTTTTCCTATTTGATCATATGTTTTCTCAAAATCATCTTCATCCTTCATTATAAGGATTAAACCATTATTTGTTGCTTTGAAAACTACACTGCTATTCTCATCCATAAACAATACCCCACTTCCTAGTATTTTCTTATTGTTTTACCTTCAAAATCAAATTTTGTGTTAACTTTTGTTACTAAATAATATATTAATATGGAAAAGATACTATTGTAAAAAGCTTCCGGTAAAACTATCCTTCTAATAGCAAATAGTACTCCTGGCCCCAAGCTTCTAAATCCGATCAACAAGTATATTCCACTTTCATAAACTACTGTCAAAGTAAGAGTGAAAAAAAATGCAACAATGTAATTGTCCTTGTAAAGTCTTTTATTTACCAAACCACTAATGGCTCCCAGATACATACCTAAAATAGCATAGAATCCTAGTACCTTGCCTGCAACTATGTCCTGAACTAGCCCGGTAAACAACCCTATTAACGCTCCCCCCATGCTTCCCTCTAGTATCGATGAACATACAGTGTACACAAGAATAAGATTAGGTTTAATATCATTAATCTTAATATAATCCAAAATAGTTGTCTGTATAAGTATTATGATAAAAATACCTATTGTATAAATTAAAGCTTTTGTCCTCACTATTTTTCTCTCTCTGTCCGTCACTTATTAATTATCCCTCTTCTTTAAAACGAATACTTCCTGAAGCTTCTTTAAGTTTACTTCAGGTTCAATAATTCCATATCTATCAAATTCACTATCAGCTTGTCTGATTTCTTTCACCCTCCCTACAAGAATGCCTTTAGGGTATATGCCACCTAGCCCTGATGTTTCAATTACATCATCAAAAGCTACATCTAAATTGATAGGGATGTTATACATATAACAAAGCCCCTCTTCTTTCAAAGTTAAATCACCTTTGACTATTACATGCCCTCCCCCACTTTTGGAAAGCCAGCAACTAACCACACTATCTTCATCAATAATAGATATTACTTTTGAAGATGTTAAATCAGAACTAATAACTCGGCCAACTAATCCTTTCGTACTGGTTACTACAGGATAATCAACATCAACACCATCTTTTTTCCCAATATCTATCGTAAATACATCGAACCAATTACCCGGGTCTTTAGCTATTACATTAGCACCGATTATCTCATAAGCTTCAAATTGTGATTTTAATTTTAGTGCTTCCCTCAATTCCTCATTTTTCTCTCTATAACCTGTAAGTTCCCTATTTTCTTTCTCAAGCTCATTAACTCTTATTTTAAGTTTCTCATTTTCTTCTTTAAGAGTTTTTATTTCCCTAAACGTTGAAAAAAAATACTCTACTTTTTGCCCAATTGAAGAAAAGAAACCCTGTAGTGATGAAAGAGGAACATTTACAATATTTCTTGCAAGCTTAAGTATATCAGTATTTGCAAAAGATACCCCCATTACTACTAACAAAATAATTGTAACTAATACCAATAAAAATAGCCTATTTCTAAATAATCCAGTTAGACGCCCCAAGGGTTGATCTCCCTTCTATCTAATTTTCCTAGGAGAAATTAATACTTTTTTCATTGTATCCATTCCTTCCAATACCTTTCCGGCACCTAATGCTACACAATCCAGCGGATTTTCTGCAACCAATACCGGCATTCCCGTTTCTTCATAAATTAATTTATCCAGGCCGCTTAATAATGCACCTCCACCTGTGAGCATTATTCCCCTATCTATAATATCAGATGCTAATTCAGGCGGAGTCCTCTCTAGGGTATGCTTTATTGCATCTACAATAGCATTCAATGGATCTTTCAGAGCTTCAGTGATTTCAGAAGCTGTAATATTAATATTTTTAGGAAGCCCTGAAACCATATCTCTTCCCCTTATATTCATAACTTGCTCTGATGGCTTTGGATATGCAGCACCTATTGTTACCTTTATCTCTTCTGATGTCCTTTCACCAATCATTAAACTATATTCCCTTTTTATGTAATTGCCAATACTTTGGTCGAACTCATCCCCTGCCATTCTAAGGGATCTGCTTGTTACTATTCCCCCTAAAGATATTACAGCAACTTCACTTGTACCGCCACCAATATCTACAACCATACTGCCTGAAGGCTCCTCTACAGGTAAATTTGCTCCAATAGCAGCAGCCATAGGCTCTTCTATCAGCAATACTTCACTTCCTCCTGCATGGTAAGTAGCTTCCTCGACTGCCCTTTTTTCAACTTCTGTAACGCCGGAAGGAACACAAATTACCACTCTGGGTTTTGAGAAAAGTGTACTTTTGACTGTTCGCCTAATAAAATATTTCAACATACTCTGAGTTATATCATAATCTGCAATAACACCATCTCTCATAGGCCTTATAGCTACTATGTCACCCGGAGTTCTACCTATCATACTTTTAGCTGCATCACCAACAGTGATTATTGTGTTTGTTTTCTTATTTATAGCTACAACTGATGGTTCTCTAATTACTATACCTTTACCTTTCACATGCACAATAGTATTTGCTGTGCCAAGGTCAATACCAATGTCTTTGCCAAATAAATTCATAATTAAATTAATCCTTTCTCTTTTAGACTAATATAAATACCATTACCTATTATTATATGATCCAATACTTTTATTCCAAGTATATCTCCTGCATTTACCAATTTTCTTGTAGTCTCAATATCTTCCATACTAGGTTCCGGATCTCCGCTTGGATGATTGTGTGCGAACAATATAGCCGAAGACCCTGATTTTATTGCTTCTGCAAAAACTTCCCTCGGATGTACTATAGATGCGTTTAAGCTACCTACAGAAACATCTATTTGTTTTATTACCTGGTTTTTTGTGTTTAAAAGGATAGCTTTAAACACCTCCTTTTTTAAATGCCTCATGTCTTCCATTAACAGTCTGCTTACATCCATAGAAGACCTTATTACAACTCTATCATTTCTACTAAAAGTCGAAGCAACCCTTCTTGAAAATTCCATCAATGCCTTAATTTGAATTGCTTTAACTTTGCCGATACCTTTTATTGTTCTCAACTGCTCAAGTGAAACATCATGTAAATAAGCCGGACCCTTTCCCTCATCATCCTGCATTAGTATTCTCTGTGCAAGTGATACCGAAGTTTCATTTCTGTTACCACATCTAATAATAATTGCTAAAAGTTCTGCATTAGAAAGCGTTTCCGGTCCATATTTTTCTAATTTTTCATAAGGTCTTTCATCCAAAGGTAATTCTTTAATTTTCAAATTTCTTGTCATTTTGTGTTTTACCCCCCATTTGGCTTAATTATATTCATTGAATTAAAAATGCACCGCCAACCAGGGAATATACTACATAAATATTATAAACTTATCTTCACCTTTTTATCAAGTTAAAATTTCATCTTTTTCCCCGATTGTTTATTATAGTATTCTGCATAATTATCCATTTTCCTTCTTTTTTTTGCAAATAATCCTAATATTGGATAATGTGTTATATAATACCGCATGTTCAGGGAGGTTTTCTTTTACTATTAATTTTGCAAAAGCTTAGTCGAAAGCCCATAACTTTAGTCACCGGGATAAAACTTAATTAGTTACCCGAAGAGTTTCAGTCCAAACTGAACTCTTTAATTAATTTACTAATAAGTACTAGAGGTAATCCAACAACATTAGTGTAGCATCCCTCTATTTTCTCAATGAATAAAGCTCCCTTACCCTGTATTGCATATGCACCGGCTTTACCTTCAGGTTCCCCCGTATTAATATAGGCACATATATCATTATCAGTAGCAGGAATAAAGAAAACCTTTGTCTTTTCATAGGCAGTTTTATAATGCCCGTTCCCTGCATTGACTATAGCAACACCGGTTATCACTTCATGGTATTTCCCACTTAAACTTTTCAGCATATCATAAGCTTCATGATGGTCTTTTGGTTTTCCGAATATTTTATTATCTAGAACAACAATTGTATCAGCGCCCAGCACAAGACCTTTCTCAACTTTTTCCGCTACACTTTTAGCTTTCTCTAATGCTAGTTTTTCCGCCTTCTCCCAAGGATTTCCCGGCAATTTAAGACTTTCTTCATCAAGATCACTAGGTATAACTTTGAAGGGTATTCCCCACTGTTCTAAAAGTAAACTTCGCCTTGGCGATGCTGATGCTAATATTATTTCCTCCATATGGTTTTCACGTCCTTATGTCCTTAAATAAAGTAATGCCCCAATGATTATTCCTACAAGATTTCCCAAATTAATTCTTATGGTAAGACTGATTCCAAACTTGATAAAATTTGTACTAATCAATGGGTCAAAAGAAAAAGAAAATAGTTCTCTATAACCATTTACTCCCCCCATTTTTATCCATGCCAAACCTTGAATCTGGGACAATATTTCCCCTAGGATACCTCCTAGTACTCCTCCTATTACTATAAATACAAAGAAAAGCAGTGTATTTCTTGAATGGCGTCGCATAATATCCTCCAAAATATCATATTTTAATACATATAGTTTAATACACATATTTTAATACATATAAATATTATATCAAATAATGTGGAAATTCCAACATAATTAAGACTTTATTCTTAATTATTGATCTGCAAAAAATTTAGCTCTTCTCTTTTTTGCAATTTCAAAGTATAATGGTATTATAGATGATAGAAAAATAAATGAAATGTGGTGATGAATATGAAAATTGAAAGAATAAGTGATAATATTATTAAAGTTACCATTTCATTAAATGACCTAGAAGAGAGAAATATTGACTTTCAATCTCTTACCCATAATTCAGCAGCTGCACAGGAGTTGCTATGGGACATGATGGAACTTGCAGAAATGCAATATGGATTTGACTTTTCAAATGCCCATATAGTATTTGAACCTGTTTGTGACTTTAAAGAGGGTTTTATAATAACAATAACACAGCTAGACGAAGATACAGATTTTGAATCTTTACAAAAATACATTAAAAATAAACTAAGAAGAAACGACCCAAGAGTAAAGAAAAAAGCGCGCAGAATAGTTTACCCTGTGAGAATGGTATATTGTTTTGAGTCTTTAGATGATGTATGTAGTTTGATAGATGAAATGTACCACATATATTCAGGTGAAAGCACTCTTTATAAACTTGATAATAAATATTATCTGGTTTTAAAAAGCACAAAACCAATTAATTATACAAAGTTGGAAGTCTTATTAAGCGAGTACGGTAGCAAAATTTACAATTCAGGATTTTGTGAAGGTTATCTTAGTGAGTATGGTGAAATAATGATTGAAAAATGTGCAATTGATGTACTAAACACTTATTTTTGCTAGAGGTGGGAAGTTGGAAATGTGAAGTTAGGTTTGGGAACTGGGTCACCGGAAATTGAAGGCAAAAAGGCTACTATCTTTTAGCAATAAAATACAATACAAGCAGCTAAATTAAGCTGCTTGAATAAAATAACAATACAATCATTTACTGTTCCATAATTGCGGTTTCTCCTTCAATATTGCCTATTACTGGCTGATTTTCAGGAAGATGCACATCTTCTTTGTCTTTATGAATACTTTTTACTACATGCCTTACCCTTCCATTTTTTTCGTTTCTTTTAGTCATTGAAACATCCAATACTGTATCCATATTAGAAGCATAAACAATTTTTATTTCTTCTTTTATGCTTTCAGAAATTTCCTCAATATTTTTTCGATTGTCTTCCGGTACAATTACTATATCTATTCCTGCTCTATGTGCAGCAAGTATTTTCTCTTTTAATCCACCTACTGGTAGTACTCTTCCCCTTAATGTAATTTCACCTGTCATAGCAACATTCCTTTTTACAGGAGTACCAGTAAGAGCCGAAAACATTGCAGTAGCCAGTGTTATTCCTGCTGAAGGTCCATCCTTTGGAATTGCACCCTCGGGAACATGAATATGGATATCATATTTTTTATAAAAATTCTTATCAATGCCAAAATCAACTACTCTTGAACGTATGAAACTCATAGCTGCCTTAGCAGATTCTTTCATAACATCACCAAGCTGACCGGTCAATTCTAATTTCCCGCTACCTTCCATAATATTAACCTCTATTGATAAGGTGTCTCCACCTACAGGAGTCCATGCAAGTCCTCTTGCAATTCCAATCTCATCCTTTTCATTAATAGTATCGTACCGATATTTCTTCACTCCAAGATACTTCTCAAGATTGCCCGGTGTTATCCGCATGGTCTTTCTGTTTTTACTTATAACTAGTTTCGCAGCCTTTCTGCAAATAGCTGCTATTTCCCTTTCAAGGTTTCTTACACCAGCTTCGCGGGTGTAGCATGCGATAATATCCCTAATAGCCTTCTCTTCAAAGATTAGATTGCGTTTTTTAAGACCATGTTCTTTTATCTGTTTTGGTATTAGGTGATTTCTGGCAATCTTTATCTTTTCTTCTTCGGTATACCCGGATATATCTATTACCTCCATTCTATCCAAAAGAGGTCTTGGTATAGTATCCTTGTTATTTGCGGTTGTCAGAAAAAGCACATCTGAAAGATCAAAAGGAACTTCCAGATAATGGTCCCTAAACGCAAAATTCTGTTCTCCGTCTAATACTTCAAGCATAGCAGATGCCGGATCACCTCTGAAATCACTGCTCATTTTATCTACTTCATCCAATAGGATAAGTGGATTCATAGAGCCGGCTTGCTTCATGGCAGATATTATTCTACCCGGCATTGAACCTATATAAGTCCGTCTATGCCCACGAATTTCAGCTTCATCCCTGACACCACCCAAAGACATTCGGACATAGTTTCTATTTAATGCTCTGGCAATAGATTTTGCAATGGAAGTTTTTCCAACTCCGGGAGGACCTACCAAACAAAGTATCGGACCTTTAAGACTCTTTGTGAGTTTTCTTATAGCTAAATATTCTATTATTCTTTCTTTTACATTTTCAAGACCATAGTGTTCCTCATCCAGTATTTTTTCTGCTTTTTCTAAATCAATAATCTCTTCTGTTTTTTTGTTCCATGGAAGATCAAATATCCAATCCAAATATGTTCGTATGACACCGCCTTCTGCAGAACTTGGGTGCATCTTCAGTAGCCTATCTAATTCCCTTTGGACTTTTTCTTCTACCTCTTTAGGCAAATTTGCTTTTTCCATCTTCTTTTTATATTCTTCTACTTCACCAGTTACTCCTTCTTTATCCCCTAATTCGTTTTGGATTGCCTTTAATTGCTCTCTCAAATAGTATTCTTTCTGCATTTTATCTATTTGTTTGCGGACTTTAATATTTATACTTTTTTCAACCTCAAGTATTTCATTTTCTTTAATAAGAATTTCTAAAAGTTTTTCCAGCCTTTTTGCAGAATTAAACTCATTTAATATTTCCTGCTTTTGCTCAACCTTTAAAAACATACTTGAAGCTATCATATCGCACATTTGCCCTGCGTCTTCTACTGTTGTGATAGTAAAAAGTATTTCCGGTGTAATTTTATTACTCAATTTCACATATTCTTCAAATGCATCTATTACTCGTCTTTTTAGAGCTTCAACTTCAACATCAAGCTCCTCGTCATCAGGAATATCGTATTCAACAACTCTTGCCATAAAACAAGGCTCTTCTTGCACAATTTCCTCTACTTTAGCTCTGCTTATACCTTCAATCAACACTCTTATAGTATCTCCGGGGAGCTTCACAAGCTGCTTAACTCTGGATATGGTTCCAACACGGTATATTTCATCTTCAGAAGGGGAATCATTTTTAGCATCCTTCTGAGCAACAAGGAAGATAAGCTGATTTTTTACCATTGCCTCATCAAGTGCCTTAATAGATTTTACCCGTCCCACATCAAAATGCATTATTACATATGGAAATACTGTAAGCCCTCTTAAAGGCAACAATGGAAGTACTTGTTCTTTTACTGTTTTTTTATGCTGTTCAGACATTTTGACCAACCCCTAATATTTATTATAATTCTCTTATTTTTCTATGGGATACACCGCAACTAAATCATAGAATAATATTTATGCATTAGATACCCAAATAATAACACATTTATTGTAGTTTACATAA
The DNA here is from genome assembly GCA_964515895.1 of uncultured Clostridiaceae bacterium. GTDB lineage: Bacteria > Bacillota > Clostridia > Acetivibrionales > DUMC01 > CAZEYH01. The sequence goes on from CAZEYH010000024.1 coordinate 13,318, forward strand.
AGTAACTACATATTTCGACACTATTATAACCTTTAAATCAATGAATTTCAATTGTTTTATATGGTATGTTATGATTTATATGGAAATGTTTCTATCATTATACGGGTCATATACGGAAAATGCGCGCACAGCCTGCCTGACATTATCCTGATAATGATCCAATTCAACTTTATCCGGTATTTTCTCTCCATATCTTACTTTATCGTATACTATAGTAATGTATTTCATTACTCCATCAAGATTTTCTATTTTAGGAGTTTTTTTGTATATTTCATGAGTTGTATCAGATTTTAATATCCTTACCCCATTTATTCTAAGATGATGCAAGATAACAGCATACATATTCCTGACTTTTTCTGTAGGGGTTAAATTTCTGCCTAGTTTCTTGTTAATTATTTTTAATATTTCTGCCGGCTTTCTTAATCCTTTACGGGGACTTTCCGGTCGTATTATCTCTACCTCGTCAATATAATCAACTTCACTATCGGTATAATCTTTTTGTATTCTAAAGAGTTTCTTTAAAAATCTACCTATTAATAAAACAAACTTCTTTATTTTCTCTCCAATAGCACGTAATAATTTTGGAACCTTAGGAATCAGGTATATGAATGCAGCTAAAAACAATAAGCCAAATATAATTGAAAGTATTAGCGCTACAATATTATTTGACTCTTCTCTGGGTAAGAAAGGTAATTGAGGCTCTCCTTTCTCCTGTTCCCCTCCCCCTTCTCCGCCCGGCATAAGTTTTGATATAAAATAGAGTATGGCAAATAATACTGTTAATATATATTTGGGTATATTTTTAAAAACTGTCGTAATAAATGCTACCAGACTGTTAATATTGAATAAGACCAATATAATTAGAAACACCGTCATTACAATAATAGAATTGTAATTTCTTATATTTTTTGGTACTGTGGAAAGATCTATATGTGTTTGAATAAATGCTCTGTCCAGATTTTGCTGATTTTTAATTAATAACGTGATTGCTACAAAAACATAACCTAGTAAATATATTATATTTTTTAAATGGGTTAATTCTTTATAGTAGTCAAGGAAAATTATTGAAGCTAGAAATATTATTACTCCTGTAATAATTATTTTCCTACTTAATATTAGTTCAAAATCTAAAAATCTTGCTCTTACTCCTGTAAAAAATAATACGAAGGATACCAAACCTTCAAAAAGAGCTCTCAATATACCATATAAGCTACTATCTATATAAATAAAAATAAATATACATATTGCCAAAGGAATAACTGCTAACAAGTATGATATAAGCATCCGTACAAAATTCTGCTTATTTCTTACTATTAGCCCGGTAACCATATAACCTGCGAATAGTATAAATAGCCCTACTAAAAAGCCTATTGCTCCACCTGTATCCCTAAATAAGGCTGCTCTTGGTAATAATATTATAGGATACAAGAAGGTAAGTTTAGCTATGAGCGAAACTATTCGTTTTGATACATTCCAGAATTTATTCCACATCAGGTAAAATACCCTCCTTAAGAATATAGATATCCATATCTTGAGGTAAAACTGCCGCTTCTATGGATTTATTAGTAATAAGTATTCTAATTGCGTTATTCCTTAGCTTCATTCTTCTTAGTAAATTACAAATGGTTTCTGTTAAATATGATGTTATTAAAACGACTTCAGAATTCGTAATATCTTCTGATATATCTCTTAGAAAATCTTGAAAATCTTTTATTCTACTTAATTCAAGCCTTGCCAATATACTTAATAAACTGGAAATATGAGACCTTCCCGAAGCCTCCTGTGTGTATACCATTTCTCGTCCTCCATCGAATGTACTCCCATTAGTAGCCAATCTTGCAGGAGTTCCATTTC
>CAZEYH010000025.1:0-15062 GCA_964515895.1 uncultured Clostridiaceae bacterium
AATGTCCCTCTGATATGCATTCCTTCGTTGAATTTTGGGGTAAAATTATTTTCTGTATATCTTGTAATTAGCTGGGTGTAACCGTTTCAGAACATCGCAGTTAGCTCTATATATTAAAATATTAATTTGTTTAAATATTTTTAAAGGAAAATTGGTAGATAGCAGAGCCAAGTATTACCACGTTTCCCGTTATCTACCAACAATAAATTATCTATCCTTCTATTAGTTTAATTTAGCTCTTTATTATATCATTGTATTAATGCTTAATTGTTTTATTTCCCAATGTACCGATCATATTGCTGTTGTCTTATTTCTAGAATTCTATCGTACCCTAGCCTATCAAGTTCTGCACAATATTTTTTCCATTCTGACTCCAAATCAGCCTGACCGGTAATGAAACGTGTTAGCATTTCATTAGCATACTTACCAAAGTCAGGTGTAAGAAGGGATAACTCTTCCGTTTCCTCCGGGGTAGGCCTTACAGTAGGCATTCTATCAATTACATAGGGACCTCTAATATCATCATGAAGCCTCTTCTGCATTCCACCCCAAGCATATTCAAATGGGATATAATTTGCGGGATCCAGATAACTAATATCTGAATACCCTGGGCCATACCTAGGTAATTGTTGAAAGTGTTTATCTACATAATATTCACCCATAGTTGTATAACCTTCCGGAACTGCTTTCTTATATTTACCGTCAATAATCTCAAAACTACCAACACTAATTGGGCCATGGTTCGTCTGAATACCAATCATTGGGTCATATAAATAGTCAACCCAACGTGCTACAATTTCAGGTACCTTGCAAGCAGAAGTTACACAAAGTTGATTGTTAACGCGAAGTAAATCTTTTGTTCCATAAGCCATTTGTTTTCCGCTTGGTCCCTTTAAGGGCTCCATAACAAAATAATTCAGAGCTGCCTCTTCACCAAAGCTATTGCCTTCTCTCCAACAACAAGCTACACCATAAATAAGTGGCTTTTGCTGTGCCCTTGCCATATAAGTGGCTTTATCTTGAGTGAAAATCTCAGGATCTATAAGGCCTTCTGCATAGATAGAACGGAGCCAGGCTACTGCCTCCTTGGCCTCATCTGTCTTAAGTGGCCATGTTACTTTTCCATTTTCAATATATCGGGCGTTTACAAATACACCCGTCCAACTGGCTAAGTCAAATAAACGTGTAATTGGTTCCCGCCCTGCCTCCGCAGTTAAAGGAATTTCATCAGCATGGCCATTTTCGTTAGGATCCTTTGTTTTAAAAGCCCTAAGTACTTGAACAAACTCGTCAGGGGTGGTTGGCATTTCAAGACCTAGTTTTTCAAGCCAAGTTCTGTTTATAACCGGTACTGCATTGTCAGTGTAATAGTAATTTGAGACTGTTGGATACGCATAAATACTACCATCAGGATATCTGAGTTTAGCCCATATTTTATTCCATTAATCTTCAGTAGTTTGACTTCTAAGATTTACTAGATATTCATCGATGTAATCATTAAGTGGTGCAATAATACCCATAGGGCCATAAGTATCAATATCAGTAGCAGTCGGAATACTTGGCCCAAGCACATCTGGATAATCACCGGAAGCCCACATAAGGTTTCTACGTTCTGTTAAGCCTTCAGGAGAAACGGGAATCCATTCCGGGGAAACTCCCGTATCTTCCTCATAGATTTTACACATTGGAAAGGTAGATGGATCAGATGCAGTAGTTGATGCCCATATGGTAAAACTAACGGGTTTATCTACAATAGGAAGACCTGTTTTGTAGAAGACAGTACCATCTTTAGCAGTCGCAGTTTCACGGGCTCCATCTCCAGCTTCAGTTTTTTCATCCCGAGTTGTTTCTGTTTTTTCTGTTGTAACTACACTCTCTTCTTTTTTCGCACAGCCTGTTATCATACTTATGGTTAGCAGAACTGTAAGAAATAATGCAATAACTTTTCTTTTCATCATTTTTCTCCTTTCATGATATAAATATTTATTTTTCCCTAATGGCTCTCTTAGAATATGTTTTTTTAGTTAATGAGCCATTAATTTTTATTTAAAGTATCAGCAAATTTTATATGTTATCGTTTTATGACTACTAGGCTTATCCCTTAAGCGAGCCAATCATGATACCTTTTACGAAATGCTTCTGAATAAATGGATAAATAATTAACATGGGTAGGCAACTAACAATAATTAAAGAATACTTCATAAGTTCCTTTATCTGCCTCATTTGCTCAATAATTTCGGGATCCAACGTATCTTCATCAACCGGAACCACGTTTTTAATTAAAATTTCACGAAGAACAAGCTGAAGTGGATATAAAGAACGTTTATTGATATATATCATAGCAGCGAAATAAGAATTCCAGTACCCTACAACAGAGTATAAAGTTAAAATAGCCATCAAAACTTTTGATAAAGGAACAACAACCAACCAGAAAAACCGAAGCCTTGAACATCCATCCATTTCAGCAGCTTCATAAAGTTCTACTGGTATATTTGTTCCTAAAAATGTTCTAGTGATAATAAGGTGACGTGTAACTACCGCACCTGGTATAATTAGAACCCATATGGTGTCGAGCATGCCTAAACTTTTTCTTAGAAAATAATTAGGTATAAGACCGCCGCCAAAAAACATTGTGAATGTTATCATAAACATTATAAGCTTTCGGCCAGGAAATTTTATGCTTAATGCATAACCGGCAGTCATGGTCATAAATAATCTTAGTATTGTGCCAAGCCCGGCATATAATATTGTATTTTTATACCCGGTTAATACCATTTCGTTTTGAAATATTCGAATATAACTGTCAAAATGAAAACCATTGGGGATTAAAAATACTTCCCCTCTATTAATACTATCTATATTACTAAAAGATGCAATTAATACAAAATAAATCGGATACGCAGTAACAATAACCAGTAGCACTAGAATAGATGTGCTAATTATGTTAAATATTTTATCGCCTTTACTTTCAGTTAATATACCTGTTTTTGCTGTTGCCATATTTCCCCTCTCCTTTTCTAAAACAATGATGTTTCACTTACTTTTCTTGATATGAAGTTGACTGTAACAAGAAATATAAAGTTAATCACAGAATTAAATAATCCAACAGCTGATGCAAAACTATAATGGCTTTGTAACAAACCCATCTTATAAGAATATGTAGATATAACCTCGGAAACAGATGTATTAAGAGGATTCTGCATCAGGTAGACCTTCTCATACCCAACACTTAATAACCCACCCGTTCTCAGGATAAGTAAAATAATAATTGTCGGAGCAATGCCCGGAAGGTCAATATGCCAAATTCGGCGCCAAATATCAGCTCCATCGACAATAGCTGCTTCATGAAGCTCAATGCTGATAGCACTCAATGCTCCTATATATAGGATAGATGACCAACCAACATTCTGCCAAATACCTGACCATATGTATAAGTGCCTGAAATATTCGGGGTACCCCATAAAATGCTTCGCTTCACCGCCTAATTTAACGATCATTATATTTAAAATACCGCTCAGAGGGGAAGTAAAGATCTTAATCATTCCAACTATAACAACAGTAGATATAAAGTGAGGCGCATAAGAGATTGTCTGTGCAATTCTTTTGAAGCGTAAGTTTTTTTGATAATTTAGGAAAAGAGCTAAAATAATAGGTAGCGGAAAACCTGCTAACAACGAGTAAAGACTCAGTGCAAAGGTATTCCACACAACTTCAGTAAAGTAATGGCTTTGGAAAAATCTCATAAAATGCTTAAGTCCTACCCATTCACTTCCAAATATCCCCTTAACCGGGATGAAATCCTTAAAGGCAATCTGTGCTCCGTACATAGGAAAATAGTCAAATATAATATAGTGTATTACAGTAGGTAAAACTAGCAAATATACTTCCCAATTTCTTTTAATAAGTTTCAATATGTTTCTTTTTTTCTTTTGCCTGGCTGTTAAATTCATTTTATTTAGCTGTATGGCTTCACCTTTTGTTCCCATCAACTTCACATCATCTCCTTAAAAAATCTTTATGAAATGTTTATTGTAAAAAAGAAAAATGGTTCACGTTTGTTTCGTAATTTTTATGATACCATGTTAAATTTATTTGTAAATATTCATTAATTTTAGGAATTGTATATAGCTTTTTTAGACATATTGCACAAATATACATTTATTTTCTAATATGCATATGTTATATGCGCACCTAAAAATAAATGTATATTGATATTTTTACAAGACTGAAACAAAAAAGAAAATTTACCATAAGGAGAATATTATGTTTTTGCTTTATGAGTTTTCTTTGCGGAATTCACCCGGGGTTTTATCTACAATTTGCTTGAAACGTCTGATAAAACTATTGACGTTGTAATAACCTACTTCCATTCCGATTTCATATATAGGCATATTCGTTTCCCCCAAAAGTTGCTTTGCCTTTTCAATTTTTAGTTCCGTGATGTAATCATTAATATTAGTACCGGTAATGTCCTTGAAGAATTTACTTAAAGATGAAATAGTCATATTAAATTCATTTGCCATCTGTTCAAGAGAAAACTCAGGGTTAGCATAGTGCTGATTTACATACTTTTTCATATTGTTGATTAAATTAGCGTAATGCTTTTGACGTAATTTTGGAAAGAGCATTCTGTATTCAATTTCTAATCTTCTAAGCATGTCTATAAAGTTATCAACACTGCTATATTCTTGTATTAGAAATATATTTGGATATCCGAACATACTGTTTTTAACATTAAGATCTCCGCATTTACAGATAAAAAGAATAATCAGATCTATGAACAGAGTCTGTGCGTTTTGAATAGAAATGTGCTTCTCTTCTAACTGCTTTTCGATATTTATAAGTACCTCTAGTACCTCATTTTCATCATGTTCATCAATGTGTTTTGAAAGTTTCTCTATAATATTTGTATTATTGCAACTATATTTAATATCGTCATAAAACTGTATACCCGACCTTCTATGGACAGACGCATATTCAAAAGCTACAGAAGCTTCTCTATACGACATTGGTATTCTCTGTATAGTGTTTTGAATATTTCCTACTGCAACAATTGATAAGGAGCTAATCTTCTCCGGAAGTAACTTTAAGAATGGAATTACAGAGTCCTGTGACTCTGATGTAAAAGATATAATCATAGAATAGATATATTTGGAAGCTGTCATTCTTAATACAAAGCTTACTTCATTGGGAAGCAATTCACTAATATAATCTGCCGCCTTATCACTATCTATATACTCATCAAATGCAAGAATACATACCTTAAATCCGGCAGTAAAAAGTGGTAATTTAAAATCCTTGCTTAGCCTGTTAATTTCATCAATATTGCTTATCTCTCCCTTAAAAAGCTTAAAAATCAGATAATCAGTAATATCTTTTATATTATTTTGCATTATAGTATTTTTACTAATCAGGTATTCGAGAGAAGAACGTATGTAATCAAAATCATTTTTTCCTACAGGGTCAATGTATTCTGTATCTATAATCTTTTTCTTTATTTGTTTTACCGGTTTATAGCTGACATTTGCAAATAAAAATGCAAAAGTCACACCCATTGCAAGAGTAGCGACAATAATCCATAACCATAGTATAATCTGTTTCGACTTCTGCGCAACAATTATACCTCTACTCATAATAACAGTGTAGAACAAATTCCCATATTCCGATTTTACAGAATTTATGATGTAGCGCTTGCCATTATATTTAACGCTTTGTTGTAATCTATTATCGTTTATTTCTATTGGGTTTTTAGTATTCTGCACATGACATAGTATTTGTTTAAAATGATTAACATCGTAATCCTTATCATTATTTATATAGGAAAGAACCATACCATTATCATCGGAAACAAATGCACATCCGGTATTATTTGAAAGCATTTTTTGTAATAGTTCCTGAAATTTAGAATTTTGAATAATAAATAGTATTACTTTATTTTTATTTTTCCCACCTGATGCTTTAACCGGAATTGCATAAATGATATTTGATGTCCTTATTATTTCCGTTGGTAAAAGGACTTTTGTTTCGGTTAGATTATCTAGTATCTCCTGCAACTCTTCACCCGATGATGCATCCTCAATTGGATTTAAAAAATTAAATATTTTGAATGAAATTGAGCTGGATGTAGAAAAAAGATACTCATCACCTACGCAATATAGAATGGTCTCGCTTGGTAATTCAGCATTCAAAGATAAAATTCTAAGTCGAGTTTTCAATGCATTTACTTCAGAAGTCTGAGTTCGTGGGTGGTAAGAGTCCATAATTTCTTTATCAACAAAAACAGAGTTAGCAATGCTAAAAAGTTGTGCTATTTGATTGTCCATGATATTTTTAGTAAAAACTATATCATTAATAGAGGATTTTATAGCATTCTGATACATTTCATTTATGAAATATATCTGTACGAATGAGATAATTAGAAGTACCGGCAATAAAAATACAAGTATATATGAAGCAATCATGTAGTTAAAAGTATTCTTTCTACCAGTAGATTTCTTTATTGTCATAGATACACCACCTTTATATCTATTTACCTGCATAAATCGTACTGTGCATATTAGTTATTTCGATAGTAAGCTAAACTAACCACAATTTAATCATATATTTAACTTTTCACTATTGAGGAATTATATTCAATGTTGCTGTATATTTATATTATAATCATTCCATATAAATGTCAATAATTTTCGCAGCAGTGGTGTCCCAATATACTTTTTTACATATGTAGAAAGATACAGTAGAAAATAACTTAAATTATACTTTAAAATAAAATCTATATACACATCCTTGTTTGTCGCGTACACCGATTGCCACTGATTTTCCATCAGGTGCGTATGCAACACAATAGGGCTCATTGCTTGCACCAATAAGTCCGATTGATTCAATATCGTGGAAAAACAATCTTCCATGTAGTGTGACACCATGTTTCAGGTCAAAAGTAAACACCATACCAATGTCACATTCATCACCCGCTACACCCACAACATGTGCACCATCCGGAGAACATGCCATATCATGTACAGCACCTGCGGCACACACACTTCCAAGAGAAAATATATTATTGTCACAGTCTACAATTGCCAACATACTGTCGCGAGTACCTATAAGTGTCCTACCGTCACCAAGTTTGCATTCTGCATTTACATAAGCTAGATGCCTACGCTCAGCTTGATATGGAATTGGAAGGTTTTTATACTTCTCTGCTATTTGGGTTGTATCTCTTGGTGTATAATCAATATTTTCTTCTTTATTTTTGATAACTCCATCTCGTATTGTTAGTTTAAAGTAAGGACCCTTTCCACAAATAGCTGTAACATCAGCGTTTTCATCAAATGAAACCTCATTTACATAAGAATTATCATATCCAACTTCTTTCCACAGTTTGGAAACCCATCTTCTAACAGAAGGAAGCGAGGTAGCATTCATTGCATTATCTCCATAGAAACGAACTTTGGTTTCATCATCAGTATTTTCAGGAAGTGTCCTTGAAAAAGCTTCACCCATTCGCTTATCAGCATTTTTTTCATTAATAACATAATACTTTGAAGCATCTTTCAAAATACTACGGCCGGTTAATTCCTTATACTTTCTATCTCCGCCTTTCATTTTCATATAAATAATTGGATCAATTGTCATTACACGTTCTTTTGATGTTCTCACATCATTAAGCTTAACACGCAAAATAGCAGCCGGATCAACAAGAGAACGATTTGTATCTGATACATACAGCACATCATCACGTATAAATGCACTGTAAGAGGCATTGATAACTCTGGAACGACTTCCTAGGAGTCCCATGTTTTCAACTTTATCGCCATTATTTGTATCATATCTGATTAAGTAACTTCCAAAACCTATTGCATTACATACGCACCATAGATAACCATATTTATCAATATCCATACCCATACATCTGAACATCAAATGGTCAGAGTTTAGACTTTCCGGTACTAGAGAAGTAACAACTTTGATTTTTTCGCTCGAGTAATCATATGTCATCAACTTATCACAAGAAAGAGATGTAAAATACATTTTGCCGTCCTTAGAATGAGCATAGTGCATTAGCTTATTATTTGTACCCGACTTTATTAACCTTGGTGTTAATGGAAAATCAGTTTTTATATCTTCTATACACTGTTTCTTAATATTAATCCTCACAAATCTGCCTGTTGCTGTTGTAGTATAGAGATTTTCATCCATTCCTTTAATAAATCTCCATGTTCCAAACTCTGTAGCTTGCCCGAAATCAGTTACATGACGGTTATCTAAATCAAAACGGTACACATGCCCTCTATGATAAGTTGAAAAGTAAAATGAATTTGTTGATTCTTCATATATTCCACCATAAATTGACTCTCTCATAACCGGTATGCCCAAATCCTCAACTTTACCGGTCTCAGGATCATATATTATGATGTTTGAGCCTTGATATCCTTCCCAAATATGTGAAAAGTAAGCAAAAGGCAGCCATCTAGGATGGCCGGGCGCGCATGCAGTAGTATGTGTCGCCATTATAAGTTTGCCATCCGGCATAAAACTAATAGAGGAATGTATCTTGCTAGGTCTAATTGCTCTAGGATATGTAATAATGACATCTTCTAATCTAAATTTAAGCTCAACCTCTCCTGTTTCCGGGAAATACTCATACAGCCTTAAATATTCTGTAACATCACCCTCTGCACATATACTGAAATAATGTTTTCCGTCCGGACTTATATTATAGTCCCAAATTGAAATATGTAACGGTTCGCTCCCTATTTCTGTGTGTAAAACAGTTGATTGCGGTATCATCATAAAAAACTTATCTTTAAGAGGAGGTTTTACAGCATACTTTTCTATTATATTGTTTGATGCCATTATGTAATCATCCTTTCAAGAACCATATTTATAGCACTAGTTTATAGTGCTATTTTAAATCATATTTTCCGTTTCTCATGATTTCTTCAGCACGCTCCGGACTCTGACGCCATATATAGGTTTCAATTCCGGCTTCACAAATTGTTTTGAAAAATTCTTCCAGCTGTTCCTCGCGACCCGGTGTTTCCTTTGGCATAGTAGCAAGTTTCACATAGTCAATTGATAATCTTGCAGTTTTTATACGTTTAAGGATAATATCATTGTCTGCAAGCATCTCTGCTTCATCAAAAATTTTATCAGCATCTTCGAGAAATTCTTTAGTTAGATAAGACGCTGTAGGGGGGTCATATATACCCAAGTGCATATCGTCATTCACTTGCTCATGCAAACGATCAAAATATTTACGCATCTCTACCCCGGACATACCATAATACCCCATCAGGAATTCATTGATTCCTGTATCTACATCATAATCAGGATTCCAAAGTAGCTTTGCAAGGATATAACGTTTTAAAAGATTTAGCTCACCGTACTTGCCTTTAAAGCTATTACCCTGTTCAAAAATTCCTACAACATTGTTCTCTACAAGGAATTTTATATTCGGTTGTAACACCTTAAAGTTTGGGTGAGGTAACAAATTCTGAACAAAATTAACTACATAATCCCACACATACAAGCGATCGCATATTTTACCCCATTTTATTACATCATCTTTAAACGAACCCAGTTGCATTCCTTCCTCAAGTTGTCTAATATGTAACGCTTTATTACATTCTGTAAATGGATGAGAAAAACAGCACTCGATACTACACAAGCGAATTATTACATTCGGTCGAGGACGCAATGTTTTAGGAGGTTTTCTTGTATATTGATAAGCAAGAGTATCTATGGCAATATGAGGAAAGTCTTTTTCTATAGACTCGGCAATTTGATTCACAAACCAAAGCATTGTTCCCATATGACTTTCTTCACGCTCATCCAGTGCTTTACAATTCTTGCATTCACAATAGTTGTGCCAATCGTTTTGGGACACTGAAATTATTGAAACATTCGAGTTTTCATTTATCCATTGCCTGACTTTTTTCTTTGCTATTTCTAATACTTCAGGATTTGTAAGGCAAAGCTGTCCGCGTTTCTTTAATCTGGATCCGTTTACTTCAGAAAAGTATTCAGGATGCTCATCAAAATATTCTTCAGGAGGTAAAATGTCATAAAACGTATGTACAAATGGGTAGTAGCTTATTTTTCCACCATGTATCTCATTAAGAAAAGTAGCATTTCCGTTACATTTGTTACGTGCATGCCAATCGGCATTTCGATACGAACTAAAATAAGGTTCACGATATTCAAGTATCGGCTTTTGAAGTACATCAGCCTGCGGTAATTCAACAGTTTCACGTTTTGGAATATGACTAACGTCATCAGTAAACCAACGACAGCCCAGAAAGTCCTCAAGAAAGGTATATACACCATATAGAGTACCTCGTACCGGACTACCTGCAATGACCAGCTTTTGATCAACAGTTCTTATAATAAATCCTTCCTTGCCTATCATTTCATCAGACAGTTCAATTTTTAAAGCCTTAAAGTGCCTATTCTGACCTAATATTATTTCTTTATCTTTAATATCACTATCATCAGTTACTATCAGAAAACTTGCTCCTGTTATTTTATTTAAAAAATATGATAATTCTTCCGCAGCGTGTATTTCCGATTTAGAACAATTTTTCCCAATTACAATAACATACTCTGTTTCATGTTTTGATACTAAATATGTATTTCCCATGAAATCAACTCCCTTTTAAAATTGTAGTGTCAAAAATGCTAAATAATTTTTGACCTAAAATATTTATACTACCAGTTTTCACCAGTTGCTTTCATAACATTTTTGACACTAACTTATCATCTTATCCACTGAACTATTGGCGCACTACCAATTGATTATCCAATTGATTATCAATTTACTATCCACCTGCAACAACTGTGTATGAAACACATGCTGTGTAAATACGTTGAAAACGCATGTTTAAGTTGGGAATCGGATACTTCCTGGGTTCTGTTCGGCAGTCAAACCAGAGTCTTTCTTCACAAAGTTCTTCTATGCATTCAATTTTACCTGATAAGTATTCTGCAATTCTATCACGTACAGTAGAAAATCTTGCAAGTAACGTGCCATAATACGAGTCAAAAATCTCCCATCCGAAAGGTTTATTATATATTAGCCATGAGTCACGGTGGGTTTTACGAAGTTCCTCAAGTCGGTCTATAATTACTAAGCTCTCATCAGATAATTCTTGCATTGCCACACTATCATCTGCATCATAGGCGCGCTTCAGGCGTACACCAAAATTTGCTTTCAATTCGAGAACTTTGACAACATTACGCATAACATCAAACGCAGGTTTAAACATTCCGGATTCAGGACCAAGATCTTCAAATTCACGTCTAAGTCTTGCATAGTAAGCTATAGTATCAAGTTCCTCCACATGTTTATCATATAAGCCGATAAGAGGGTCATTAAACAATAGATATCTTGTAGCATTTCCATCCCCACCATCCGGATGATCTGCAGCTTCAAGGGCAACAAAATCTGAAAACTTTGCATTACAACAATATTCAAATCTTTTTTCAAGTTGTTCTCTATCATAGGTACCGTTATAATCATATTCAGCATACAGTTGAAGACCGGGTAATGCTGTTATAAGGCTTGACTCAGCTCCATTGTGCCATATTGTAGCATTAACCTCACGAATACCCTTTTTCCTGCAAGCTTCTAAGGCTGCTATTGATCGTCTTATAGTTTTACTATAGTGAGTAGTAGGACCAATCCATGTCCAAATACCACCTGAGAAAAATATGTTTTCACTAAACTCTTTGTGCTTATCAATCATTGCACTATAAGTTTCCTCGTCATCATGATAATAATCCCAATATATCTGCTGTATATCCCTTGGAACACGTTCAATTACATCTTTCGGTATTTCTATATAAGGTTCATAATAATTGTTTGTCGGTGATGCAATGCGGAAAAACATATCACTCCACATCATGGTACTAAAACCGTAACTCTTGGCCATCTCGTTTACTTTTGTTAAATGTTCACAAAATATATCAAATCGATTACGATAACCATGTTTATCGAGATATGCACCAAGCCCCATAGCATGCGCCTCATCCATGCCCATATGTAACCTACGACTACTAAAGCTGGATGCAATTGAGCTTAGCATATCATCTATTAATTTATAGGTCTCCTCACTTCCAACAAGAAGAATGTCCTCTGTATCTCTATATGCTCTTGCACATTTCCATTTCAATGCCATGGTCAAATGGGCAAGAAACTGCACACAAGGAATTAGCTCAATGCCGAGTTTTATAGCATATGCATCCATGTCACGTATCTCTGCTTTGGAATATCGGCCCCGCATATGTCCGAAATACGGGCGATTTTCAACTTCATAAGTATCTTCTGTATAGAGCATAAATGTACTAAGGCCCATCAACGCCATGCGACGCATAATATATTTAACTGTTGAGGGACGCATTACAGCATTCCTGGACATGTCAAACATTGCACCATTTGTATCAAACAATGGTGATTCAGCCTTTGAAAACTCAGCCTTGCCATCTGCTAATGCTTCCATAAGCAAACCTAATCCTCTAAAGAAGCGTACTTTACCACCACCATAACTGATTTTAGCTTTATTACCATGCAAATCAACAGATACACCTGATTTACAAAGCTCAGTAACCTCCACAATAAGATTTGCTGAACTCTCATCGCAAATCTCTATGTTAAGCTCCGGAGCAAGAAGTACTATACCGTCGAGTAACTCATCCGATACTTTAAAATTAACTTTCATAAATTATGACCAACCTTTCTTTTTAGACTATATATTCCAACTTGTTTGAAATATACTCAAACTCGTTTGGAATTTGAAAAATAATTTTAATAATTATAGTAAATGCTTGAATGTCATTTTGAGCATTTTTGAGCATTCTAAATATTCATAGCATCCAAGATAATCCAGTATATTTAAAACATCTAGAATATTTATGGCATTATAATTATAATCATAGTTATAGTAAACATTATATATTAAATCATTTCTATATGTAAATATTCATTATTTTCTGCAAGTGCGTATCTATTCGCTAATATAATGTATATGTATATATTACCTTGTGGTATATGCATATATCATAATATTATAACAAAATAATGAAATGTTTGGTAATTTATTCCTCATCCCCTACAGCAATTTTACACTAACGCAACAAATGAGCGTGCAAAGTAATTTCTCATAGACCTGCCGGTTCATGCTCAAAAAGTGTCCAAGGATTGGTAAAAACATCATGTACAGATATTGCAAAATGAAGATGCGGACCGGTAGAAAAACCTGTGGAACCAACTGTACCTATAATTTGCCCTTTAACTAAATCATCACCTTCTTTAACGTTTATGCTATCCATATGATAGCTCCAGCTTATTATTCCAAATCCGTGGTCTATAAGAACAGTATTTCCTGTAAGAATTAGATGCCTTGCCAGTATGACTTTACCGGAATTTGTTGCCTTAACAGGTGTTCCTTTGTCTGCAGCAATATCAATACCACTATGCCTGTATGAAGTTGGAGCATTGTTCACAAATCTTCTCATACCAAATTCAGTAGTAATTCGCCCTTCTACGGGTTTTAGAAAAACTCCGTCCCACATTTTAACAGGAGTATTAGTCTTCCTTACAGCACCTACATATTTATTGTATTCCTCATAAGCTTCATCGTTCCGTGTAGATTTATCCACTTCATCAGAAACAGTAAGATATTGAATTGGGAAATCTTTCGGCAAAACACTAATAGTTATTCGGTGAGATTCATTCAAACTAACATCTTGTGTACTTCTATCATGTGAATTTGAACCTTTATCATATGGACTCGTTTTGCTGTTTATATCTGCTTTGGTGTTTGCATCTGTTTTGCTTTCTAGGTCTGAAGAGCCTGATTGTTCAACCTGTTCAATCTGTCTAGCTCTCTCAACTCGTTCAACCTGAAGCTCAATCACATAGTCAGAAGGCTGTAAATTATAGTTTAAAGGTAGAACAGCAATTTGGCCATGCTCATATTCATAAAAAGGTATTTCCGATTCCACCAAATCAGATTTCAAAGTAATTTTTTCATCTTTATTTACATGTTTTGCAGAAATCGTTACCAATTCCCCGGGAAAAGTTTGATATGAGGAAACCTCAAATTCTGTAGGAACATCATTTAAAAAAGCAATTTCATATATTGCTTGGCCATAAAAACCCCTCTCGGTTGATTCAGATTCATTCCAGGAAGCTATAATTCTATATAGCAGTTCACCATTTTCTTTCGGTTGAAAAACAGGATAATCTAATTCTGATAGTAAATTATCCTGTAACTCATTTTTTATCTCATTTTTTATCTTATTGTTTGGTTCATTTCCCTGTTCATTTTGAAACCTATTATTTAAAACAATCTTATCGTCCTGAAAAATCAAATTATCTTTATGAAATATTTGTAAATCAAGCTTGTCAGGATAGTGATATTGGCTGTATTTATCAGAACTATAACTAAAATTAAGGGCTAAGTTCTCATTATAACAGAGCACTTCTTGGTTATTAATATCATCTAAATTATTAGAAAAATCCTGAGTTTTAGATATTATGTAGTCTTTATCATTAACAGCACTATTATTGATGACACTATCATTTATATAATCTTTATCAACAGCATTATCAATATCATCACCATTGGCAGCACTATTATTCTGATATCGGTAGAACTTATTATCCTTTCCTCTGTAATACCAATTGTCCATTTTTACCGAACCTGTAATAGAATTAATTCCATCTGTCAGTTGTATGTCAGGAGGTATTGGAAGTGCATACAACTCCTCATCATAATTTACATTCTTAACGCAAACGAATAAAAGCAAAAGAATTGTACATATCATTATGAAAATAAATAAAATAATTTTTCTCATTTTTACTACCCTAACCCTTTGTCCTTTGCCTAATATTATTGAAATATCACTATATAGTTATTTAATCTTATTGCAACTTTTCTTCCTTATAATTACTGAATAATTACTGAGTATGTTTAAACATGAATATCCTTAAATCTAACTATACTATAACATGAAAATTACTTACCTACACCTATATTTCACTCCTTTCTCTACATTAA
>CAZEYH010000026.1:0-14175 GCA_964515895.1 uncultured Clostridiaceae bacterium
GCATTTCAGGTCCTAATAAGGGGTCTACTTCAGGAAACATATTAAAAGGAAACACAGCTTCTTTTACCCCATAGTGAGGAATAACCTTGGGTTCGAGGTTCAGAGATACCGGTTTACCACCAATCTCGTTCTTAACCATAATTTCTGTTGCAATTCTTGCCATCTGTACATTACATACTTTGGATACTAGAGGCACAGTTCTAGATGCGCGTGGATTTGCTTCTAATACATATACTTTATCTTTTGCAATTGCAAACTGTACATTTGTTAATCCAACAACATTCAGCTTTTCAGCAATCATTCTAGTATAATTTTTTATTGTTTCTAAATGTTTCTCAGGAATACTAACATGCGGTATTACGCAAGCAGAGTCGCCGGAATGTATACCTGCAAGTTCTATATGCTCCATTACAGCGGGCACATATGCATTAATTCCATCAGATACGGCATCTGCTTCAGCTTCTATTGCATTTTCAAGAAATTTATCTATTAATATAGGACGTTCAGGTGTTACATCTACTGCAGCGGTAACATACTGTTTCAGCATTTCCTCGTCATACACAACTTCCATGCCTCGACCACCTAATACGTAAGATGGGCGAACCATTAACGGATAACCTATACGGCTTGCTATTTCCAGTGCCTGTTCCAAGTTGCTTGCCATACCGGATGCAGGCATGGGGATATTAAGTTTTTCCATAATGTGCCTGAATCTATCTCTATCTTCGGCAAGATCAATAACATCGGGCTGTGTACCCAGTATGCAAACGCCTTCAGATGCAAGCTCTTCCGCAATATTCAAAGGTGTCTGGCCTCCAAATTGTACTATTACACCAATAGGGTTTTCTTTATGATATATATTTAATACATCTTCTGTGGTTAAAGGTTCGAAATACAGTTTATCGGATGTATCATAGTCTGTAGAAACTGTTTCAGGATTACAGTTTACCATAATTGTTTCAAGACCCATATCTTTAATTGCGAAAGCAGCATGAACACAACAATAATCGAATTCAATACCTTGACCGATTCGATTGGGACCTCCACCAAGAATCATTACTGCTTGTGTGTTTTTAACCGGAGCATTATTGGTAGTATCATTAGCAGTATTATTAACGGAATTATATGTTGAGTAATAATATGCAGCATCTTCTACACCACTTACAGGAATGGTTTCCCATGTTCCTGATAATCCTAATGATGTACGTTGGTTCCTGATCTCTTTTTCCGGTACTTTCAGGAGCTTTGCTAAATAACGGTCTGCAAAACCATCCTTTTTCGCTTGAATAAGCAATTTGTCGGGGAGATTTAAATTTTTACTTCCATCATCAACTTTATACTTTAAGATCTCTTCTTCCAATATTACTAGTTCCTTCATTTGCTGTAAAAACCATGGTTTTATATTGGTTAATCTACTGATTTCTTCAATGTTAGCTTCTTTTCGCAAGGCTTCATATATAATGAATTGTCTCTCGCTTGTTGTTTCATGAAGAAGTTCAAGCAATTCATTTAAAGGCCTCTGATTGTAATTTTTGGCAAAACCCAATCCATAACGTCCTATTTCAAGAGAGCGTATGGCTTTTTGAAGTGCTTCCTTATAATTCTTTCCGATACTCATTACTTCACCAACAGAACGCATTTGAGTACCTAACTTATCATAGGAACCTTTAAATTTTTCAAAAGCCCATCTTGGAAATTTTACTACTACATAATCTCCGGAAGGTGGAGTATATTTATCCAGGGTACCTTCACGCCAGTAAGGTATTTCATCTAGCGTTAATCCGACTGCCAACATAGTAGATATAGCAGCTATCGGAAATCCTGTTGCTTTTGAGGCTAATGCAGATGACCTAGAAGTTCTTGGATTAATTTCAATTACAACAATTCTATCGGTTACAGGATCATGCGCAAATTGGACATTGGTGCCTCCAATTACTTGAATCGCTTCAACTATTTCAAATGCATATTTTTGAAGTCTATTTTGGAGTTCTCGGCTAATAGTCAGCATAGGAGCTACACAAAAAGAATCCCCTGTATGAATTCCCAGGGGGTCAACATTTTCAATAAAGCAAACTGCAATCATTTGGTTCTTGGAGTCACGAACGACTTCAACCTCAAGTTCTTCCCAACCTACCAAATATTCCTCTATAAGAACCTGACCCACCATACTTGCTGTTATTCCACGGCTTACTACGGCTCTTAATTCTTCGATATTATAAACTCTACCTCCACCGGTACCACCAAGAGTGTATGCAGGCCGTACAACTAAAGGAAAACCAAGTTCTATGGCGATTTCTTCAGCTTCATCTACGCTGTAGGCAGATCTACTACGAGGCATACCAATACCTAATTTATTCATAGTTTCTTTAAAGGCTGTCCTGTCCTCACCTCGTTCAATTGCATCAACCTGTACACCAATCACTTCAACATTATATTTATTGAGTATTCCTGCCTTTGCAAGCTCAGCACATAAATTAAGACCGGATTGCCCTCCTAAATTAGGTAACAAAGCGTCCGGTCTCTCTTTTGCAATTATTTCTGTAAGCCTTTTTACATTAAGAGGTTCAATATATGTCGCATCTGCCATACCTGGGTCTGTCATGATAGTTGCAGGATTAGAGTTAACTAAAACAATTTTATATCCCAAGTTTCGGAGTGTTTTACAGGCTTGAGTTCCTGAATAATCAAATTCACAGGCTTGTCCTATTATTATGGGACCTGAACCTATGATCATTATTTTCTCTATGTCTGTACGTTTTGGCATATTCTATAATCCCGTTATGCAAAACTTATAAAACCATTTAAAATCTTATATTTACTTCTTTATTCCACTATTTTACAGCTGTTTTATAAATATGCTAACGGTTTTCACCTACCTTCTATATTATTTTAATAATTATCTACTAACATCCAATAATTGTAATAAACAATTATTAATCTGTTATATACATAAAAACAAACACTAAAGTACCATAAAATACCTTTAAAAATTATTCTAAAAATACTACCCGAATTATTATACACTAATTATAAATAGAATTTCAATTAAAAAATGAAAAACACCAAAGTTTTGTCATATTCTTAAAATTGGTCTTGCAGTAGGTACATATTTAAATTGGCTTCTGGTAGCTTATAGATTACAGAAAGTAGGTGGTTTTATAATTAAATTTTTATCGCATACTTCTGCCTATATTTTTTAGGAGTACATCCAAAAGCTATCTTAAACCTGCTTATAAAATACTGTGGTGTAGAATAACCCATAATATCAGATATTTCTTCCACTTTTAAGTTTGTGTTGATTAATAAATTGCGGCAGTGATTTAATTTGAGATTTGTTATATAATCTATAAATTTTATTCCAGTTTCATTCTTAAAAACTCTGCTCAGGTGCTTATTACTAATACCCAATTCATTGGCCACATACCCTAAAGAAAGCTGGTCATTTTTTATGTTTAGCTTAATAATTTCCTGAGCTTTTCTTACTATTTCGCTATTATTGTTAGACTCGCTATCTCTTAATATTTCAAATTCATAAGTAATAACTTCTATTAACCATGCTTCAAATTCAAATATATCATTAGTATTTTTGAAACCTTGCTCAAGATACATATTTTCACCAGCTTGTATGGATGCAAAATCTTCAACCATTGAAACACATGTAGATAATGTTGCATATATTTGTTTGTAGCTATAATTTTCACTCCTCAAAGAAGTTACAAGTTTTTTCAAGTCAGATATACATTTCTTTTGGTTAAGACTTTTTATAGAATTAGAAAAATTATTCAAAAGCAGATCATTTGAAAGAGAATGCTCTTCTTCCCAGCTAATGGTATCTTTGAAGGTAAAAAATTTTTTTTCAGGAAAAACATAATAATAATTCAGACCTTTTTGTGCTATCTTAAAAGAAGTATTCAAATTTTTAATATTTGTAACAGTTTTTCCCAAGGACAGACATTTGCAAATTGATATATTATTATCTGTATGTTTAAATGTTTGTTGAAGAAATATCTCAGCAAGTTGATATAATACATCGTCAGAAAAATTAAAATTGAGTAAAACCACTCCAATATTATCCTTTTCATAAAAAACGCATGTAGAAGATGGAGTAGTGAATATTTTTTCTAGCTGGGAACCGATATTGAGTTTTTCATATTCATACATTACTACCTTGTTTGAATCTTGAAGTTTCTCGAATTTTATGGTGCCTGCACAAAAAAACTTGTAAGAAAAACTTATATTAAGCATCTTCATTCTGGCGTTTATTTCCAAAGGATTTAAAGGCAAGTCTGAAAGTAATGCACTGAAAAAATTCATTCTTAAAATAGGTAACACTTCTTTGAATTTTTTCTCTTTCTCTTCCATTATATTTTCTAGGTTATTAATAGTGCTGCTTATTAAATGATATTCATTTTTTCTATTAGTTTTTTCTATTGAATATGGACTCTTGCGGCAATAGTTGGCAATTGTCTGTATAGGTTTTGCAAGTATTTTTGCTGCAGGAATGGAAATTATAAGTCCTAATGATATTGTTAAAAAAGCTATTAAAGCTACAATTTTAAGAATATAATTTGCCACAGACGAAATAGCCTCTATTGGTGCTACGGAAACATATTTCCATTTGCTGTATTTAGATTGCTGATATGATATTACTGCGGGTATACCCTCAACTTTTGAAATAAAGTATCCGGAAGAATTATTTGATTCCAACAACTTGTTACTATACTCTAGTTCCGATATATTATGTCCTATATATTTACGATCTGTATGAGATATAATTAGACCATTATTATCAATTATTAGAATACTACCTAAATTTTCTGGTGCATACTTTGTGAATGCACTTTGAAAAACTTCTCCGTTGACTGATAAAATTATAGCACTGCTTAAACTATTATCACTATTATATATTGGTCTTATAGCATGAATAACTGTGTGTGGTATTTTTTTGCCAAGATAATCGGGTAGTTTATAATAATAATTTTCGCCATAGTCAAATATAAGGCTAATGTTTTCATAGTTGTTTTTTGCTGTATTTTCAATAATATCTTTAAAATGTTTTAGATCATATTGGTTTTCTAGAGGGGTGTAAAGTGTATGTCGAACATACTCTGTTGATACAAAAAGATCATTTTCATGGTAATATATTCCAAGGGAATATATTAGCGGGTTTTGTGTACTTGCATCAGTAAGATAATTTCCAATTTTGGAAATTTCAGCAACATTATTGTTAAGTGGAGAATTAATATACTTTATTAAAAAATACTTATTATTTATATCCAACTTTATTTTCATAGTAATATTGTTGACAACTTCCAATATAAGGGAGTCAGTTGTGTTTTTATATTGATAAAGCATTTTATTATTGGCGGATAGTGTGCGTTGGAATATAAATTTACTAAGAAGACTATAAGAGAGAAAGCCCATTATTATTGTACATATTATAATTATAGAAACAAAGGTAATAATAAGGGAGTGCAAAAAAGAAGGTAAATTTAGTTTTTTATTGAAATTGTTTCTCAAAGACATCATATCTTCTCCTATAATAGTTATATAATAAATATTAATATAAATGTGTTTCTTTTACAATAACATATGCATTTGTTTTTTTATGATTTAAACTTACCAAATCATTATCCTAATGTCTTAGCATCTATATTACATTATTATATCGCAATAAAATTATACCGCAATAGGTGCATGTTTTATAAATTTGAAGAAATATTTACCAGCGGCTGTCGTTATGGCGCCTAGAGCCTTTAAATTTAGCTACGGGCAAAATCACTAACTCACAAAATAATCTGAATAAAGTAATTATGATTATTTTCTTAAAACAAATTAAATGCACCCCACCACAATAAGTCTTAAATTAAGGTCCTAACGATTACAGAAATAAATATGTTCCAAAATCGTAATATGAGAAAAATCGTAATTTAGTAAGGGTTGTAAGCGAAATTATAAAAAAAATTACACTTTTGGTACATTCAAAAATTAACATTGATTTATAGCGTAACAGGCTATATTCTAAAATAAAATTAGAAAAATTATTTGTGAATGGAAATTTACAAAGGTTTTTCTAGTAATTTTTAAAAAATATAGTATATAGGAGGATTTAAAGAAATGAAGAAAAAGATTATGAAAAAGGTTATTGTATTACTTGCTTTTGTTTTAACTTTCACTTTTCTGTTTAATGCTTGTAGTTCAGGCAATTCTACTAAAACGCCTAATACTTCAGAAAATGATACAAGCAAAACGGATAAACCTAAAGACAAATTAAGGATTTACCAAATCACTGCAGCCATTACTTATCCTGACAGCTTAGATTTTACTGATAACTTTATTGTCAATGAGCTTGAGGAAATGGCCAACGTAGAAATTGTTGAAGCAATTGTTCCCCCTGATGCAGATGAGAAAACAAAATTTAATTTAATGATGTCTTCTGGAGACATTTGTGACGTAATTCATGCAACTGTAGGTCCTGCTGAAGTTTTTTCACTTGGTAAGACCGGTGCTTTTGTTGAATTAACGGATATTATAAATGAGTCACCTGTCTTTTCTAAACTATATACACCGGAGCAATATGAACTTCTAAAGGCAGATGATGGTAAAATATATGCTCTTCGTCCATTATTGGTCGATGGTGATACAAGTACTTTTGCCGTACGTTATGACCTTCTTGAAGAACTCGGTTATACTTCAATGCCTGACACCATGGAAGGTTGGATAGAAGCTATGAGAAAGCTTAAAGCCAAATATCCTGATTCTTTACCTTATATAAGTAGAGAATCACTGCATTGGTCTGAGTTTGTATTTAAGTCTTATGGATGTGAAGCCAATGGTTTTGGATGGCAATATTACAAAGGTAAAGCAATACATACATTTGAGAATCCAATGTATAAAGAAGCTCTTAAAACTTATAGAATGATGATCGATGAAGGATTAATGGATAAGGAATTCCCTACTGATAAGGTTCAGGATTTCCAGGATAAAAGGCTTAATAGAAAGGTTTTGATAAACCAACAGAACATTGGTGGTATGCTAGACTGGATTGATCGCTATCCCAAAAACAATATTCCTAAGGTTATATTTATCCCAGGTCAATATCCCAAAATTGATGATGAACGTATAGAGGAAATTTGTGTGTATGGCGGTCCACCTACTTTTAATCATCACACAATCTCCATTAGTTCAACCAGTAAATATAAGGAAGGAGCTATACGTTTCATAGAAGCCCTTTATTCTGACAAAAACAAAGAGTTATCCACATGGGGACGTGAAGGCACAGAGTATTCTACTGTAAATGGAGAAAAAGTTTTAAACATCGATAAAGCTAATGAAACCAGCTGGAGAATGATTTACAATTTTCCATTTGGTTATAATACAAAGGAAAGGCTAATGTTGTCAGTGAAGCAGTTTATAGCAACAACTGATCATGATGAAGCCGGCAAAAAGAGATATGAAAAGCTGTTTATAGAAAATGCAGAAAAAGCTATAAATGATTCTTTTTTAACTCCTATGAATCCTTTTGCATTTATTATACTTAGTACCGACACAAATACAAGATCCAGTGAAGCTCTTAATGAAGCAAGAACTATTGCTATAAAGGCAATGATTGGCGAGATAAGTCTTGAAGAATTTGATGCTGAAGCTGCAGCCTTTACTAAAAAATATCAGTTCATCACTGATGAATACAATGAGAAGTTACCGGAAGCCAAAAAGAAAGCAGGTATTAATTAGTTGATAATGCATACGAAATGTAAGTAAAAATCAGTATAATGTTAATGTTAAGTTGTACTGATTTTAAATGCAAGTAATGGTAAGGCTTTTTAAAGTGTGCATTTCTAATTGAATTGCTAAGAATGTCGGTGAGGGGTCAGTGAGGGGTGGGTATGCCTCGCCGACATTTGGCAATAAACGAAGAAGGAGGATACAAATAGTGAATAATACTAGAAGTCTGACAACAACTTTTAATGAACAAAGGAGGTTTAGAAAGAATAGAGACCTTGCAATTTATGGGCTGCTGCTTCCAGGTATGCTTTTGGTTTTTATATTCAACTACATTCCCCTTTTTGGAATAATCATATCTTTTAAAGAATTTAATCCTTTTCAAGGAATTATCCATAGCCCATGGGTTGGATTGAAAAACTTTAAATACTTTTTGTTAGACAGTAACTTTTGGCGCGTAATGAAAAACACTCTTATCATAAACTTTATGCAAATAGTTATTGGCTTTCCTGTACCAATTCTTTTTGCACTGTTTTTAAATGAAATATGGTCAATAAAACTAAAAAAAATAATTCAGACGGTAAGTTATTTGCCTTACTTTATTTCCTGGGTTGTAGCCGCTAGTATAGTAACATCCATTCTTTCACCTAGTACAGGCATTGTAAACATGGTGATGAAGAATTATTTTGGTATGGAACCTGTGCATTTTCTTACAAAAAAAGAATACTTTAGGTCCATTGTAGTGGCTTCATCTGTTTGGAAAAATTTTGGAATGAATGCAGTTTACTATATTGCTACTATTTCTTCCATTGATACTCAATTATATGAAGCAGCCAAAATTGATGGAGCCGGAAAATTGCGTCAGATATGGCATATAACATTACCTGGTATTAGGAATATAGCTATTGTTTTATTGGTACTGCGGGTGGGTTCAATAGTAACTATAGGTTTTGAACAAATATTTCTGCTTTATAATGCTCTTGTTTATGAGGTGGGAGATGTTATTAGTACTTACACTTATAGACTTGGTATTGAGCAGACCCGATATTCACTTACAACTGCGATAGGTTTTACACAGTCTATTGTTAACTTTATACTTGTATATTTAACTAATAAGTTATCTAAAACCTTGACCGGATGGTCATTATGGTAGACTTTTGAAAGGAGGATGACAATTTATGAAAAGAAATCCGGGGGAAAAAATATTTCAGATTATTGATATAATCGTTATGGTATTCATTATGGCGACAATAATAATGCCTCTAATGCATATTTTTAGTATTTCTGTAAGTGACAGTATTGCTGTTTCTACTATGCAGGTAGGATTGTTTCCTAAGGGATTTAATACTGCAGCATATAAACAGATACTTGAAGATTCCATATTTCTGAGAGCTTTATTTAATACAGCATTTATTACTATAATTATTACACTGTTATCTGTAATTGTTACTACAATGATATCATATGCTCTTTCTAAGGACTATTTTTTTGGTAAAAAATTTGTTACCTATTATTTTGTAATTATCATGTATTTTTCTGGTGGTCTTATTCCGACTTATTTGCTAATATCCAGATATCTCAAGCTAAATAATACTTATTTAGCATATATACTTCCTGCTCTTGTAAATGTATTTTACATTATTGTTGTTAAAAGTCAGATACAAGCCATACCTCAAAGTCTGGTGGAAGCTGCCTATATAGATGGGGCAGGAGAATATCAGGTGTTGTTTAAAATAATTATCCCGGTTATTTTGCCTACAATTGCTGCAATAAGCATGTTTATAGCTCTTGGAAGTTGGAACATGTGGTATTCTGTTCTACTTTATGCCTCAAAGAAAGAAATGTGGACTTTACAGTATTTCTTGAGAGCCGTAGTTTTTGAAAAGTTTTTATCAAGTTATGCAGATAACGTAATGACCATTGTTGGTGCCGAGAAAATACCGCCTCAAAATTTCCAGATGGCTGCAATAATACTAGTTGCTTTGCCTATAGTTGCAATATATCCTTTTGTTCAAAAGTACTTTGTTAAGGGAATATTAGCCGGTTCTGTTAAAGGTTGATAGCTACTTAAGATGCAATAGGAACAGTTCCTCTTGCATCACTCAATTTATATAAAAGGAAGGTGATTGAATATGCAAAAACTGCAATATGACACTTTTTATAAGTATAATGAAATGGTTGATTTTCTTATAGAAGCTTCTAAAACTAAAAAAGATTTTTGTAAATTAAGAGTTTTAACGGAAACTCCGGAGCAACGAAAAATATATATGGCTGAAATTACGGATTATAGTACAGGTCAAGGGAAAGATAAAAGTGGATATTTTGTTCAGGCTAATGTGCATGCCAATGAAGGTGCAGGTACTACTTCAGCCCTTCACCTTATATATTCACTTCTCTTTTGTGATGAATATAAGGAACTTTTACAAAAGGTAGTATTCTATATAGTTCCACGGGTTAACCCCGATGGGGCAGAGTATGCCTTAACTACCCATGGACCTTTAAGAAGTCGTTATGAAATTTTGAAGAAAAAGAACGGATTAATACCTAAAGACATTAATGGTGATGGGTATATTTTAAGTATGAGATGGGAAGATCCTACAGGTCCTTTTAAGGAAGATGAGATAGACCCGAGAATTATGGTAAGACGGGAGCCTGGTGATAAAGGGCCTTTCTACCGTATGGTTACAGAGGGTATAATACAAGATTATGATGGAACAGATATCGTAAGCGGTATGCGAAATATTGATTTTAACAGAAATTATCCTGTAGGTTGGAATATTCAGGATAATTCCGGACCGTATCCTTTTTCAGAAATTGAGACAAGAGCTATAGCCGATTTCATCATTTCACATCCTAATATATTCGCAGGTGTTGACCTTCATTGCGGTACTCCTGCTATATTAAGACCTTCATCAAAGCCTGATAATGAAATGAATCAAGAAGATTTAGGTTTAATTCTTTCAATTGGTAAAATGGCAGAAAGACTTACAGGCTTTCCCCTTATGAATTCAAGAGATTATAGAGAACCTTGGAGGATTCCCGCCGGGACTCCTGGAGATTCTACTGATTGGTGTTATTTCAAACTTGGTATTTCTATGTACATAATTGAATTGGGCTGGGGTTTTAGCTCAGCATGTATATTTGGGGATGAATCTTTTAAAGCAGATGAAAAAACTAGAGAAACAGTATTTATGAGGAAGGTTCTTGACTTCCATGATTCACATGGAAGTGAAATTTTTGTACCATGGCAGAGCTTTGCTCATCCTCAACTTGGCAATGTTGAAATTGGAGGTTTAATGACAGGAAATGCCCGCTTTATGTATCCGCCTGATATGGAAACTATTGCACCAAAGGTTACATCTTTTATGATCAAACATTCAGAACAGCATCCTGAACTTATTCTTAGCAACGTCAAGGTAGATGCTGTAGGGGAAAACATTTTCCGAATACGATCAACTGTAGGTAATATAGGCGGGTTATCTACTAATGTAATGGCTGGTGGCGGAAGTCTGGAAACAAATATACCAGTTAGAGTAAGAATTATGCCAATGGAAAACATAGAAATATTAAATAGAACTTCTATATATGAGTTTGATAATTTAGGTGCCTTGGGAGGTTCTGCTGAACTGGAGTGGTTTGTTAAGGCAAAAGAATGGTCCGAGATTGTAATAGAGGCGTATAATCCTAGAGCAGGAAGAGTAAGAGAAAAATACATCTTATAGCTATAGGAAATATCTTGATTGCAAATAGATAAATCTAAATATAAATAGCTATTTGATTTATATTTTATATCGTATTGATTATAGATTATAGCTTATGGTTTTATCATATATCATATATCATATATCATATAGCTTATAGATTATAGCTTATAGATTATAGCTTATAACTTAGGAGGGCTTGTTTTGAAAATTTATATTGTAACCGACCTGGAAGGTATTAGTGGAATTGACAGAATTGACATGATAGACAGGGATAATCCCCAATATGACTATAGTATAGAACGACTTATGCTAGATGTTAATGCTGCGGTAGAGGGTGCATTAGAAGGTGGAGCAAGGGAAGTTTTAGTTCTTGATGGCCATGGTGGCGGGGATAATTTTAAATTGGAGATGCTTCATCCAAAAGCAATTTACGATACAGGAAAAATGACTGAAACTCTTGATAGAACTTTTGATGCAGTTATGTTTGTAGGTACACATGCTATGGCAGGTACTATAAATGGATTCCTTGACCATACCCAGTCATCTCGTTCATGGTTTAATTATTGGGTAAATGGAAGAAGGATGGGGGAGATTGCACAATGGGCAATTATGGCGGGTAATTACGACTTGCCTGTAATAATGGTAAGTGGTGATGAAACGGCATGTATTGAAGCCCGTCAGTTTTTTTACTTAGTTGAATGTGCCGCTGTGAAACGGGGAATAGGAAGAAACCGTGCTGAATTGGTTGATAATGATAAGGCGTTGGAAATTATAAAGGAAGCTGCGAAAAAATCTATGTCTCTCATAGGTACTGCAAAACCTTTTAAACCAATTCTTCCTCTTGATATAAAGTTAGAATTGTATAGAAGTGATTATTGTGATGCAATAGCGGCAAAACCCGGGATTGAAAGGTTAGATGCAAGAACTGTAAGGAAAGTGTCAAACAGTTACCTAGATATATTTTTTTAAGATAGAAAAACATATCATGTTTTCAGAGAGCAAATTATTATAAGATTCTATGCCAGCGACTAAAATTTTGAGCTTTTTGGTTAGCAAGGTCCACTTTCGATAAGAACGCTAGAGATTTCCTAAGGCCTCACATCATCTATAATTTCATCAATATCAAACATTTCTGAAAGAATGGACATTCTGTCGCGAAAAGCCACTCCATCTATATGAACTCTGTCTTGAGCTATATAATTGGGACCGTATTTAATATAGTCACCATTGCCTACAGCGCACAAGATATTAAAACCTTCGTCCAGCAGATATTGGAACTTTTTATCTTTAGGTAAGAGTGAACTCCCGAAGGGGTAAATATAAACAGGAGTTTTACCTACTAGTGGCTCTACTTCATCCTTCCATCTTTGAGTATCTTTTTTTAGGGTTTCATGGTTGATTTTTGCTGCATCCAGATGTCCATAGCCATGGCAGGCAAAAGACCAACCTGTTTCCTTTAGACGTTTTACAATTTTTAATGCTTCCTTTTTTTCTTCCTCCACATTTGGTGTAGGAGGATTATCGGTTCTGTATCCTAGTATGCCTTCATAACCTGTCAAACCGATAATACCTTTTGCACCTTGAAAGGAGAAATTAGGGTGTTCTTCAACAAATTTGTCTAATATAGTTATAATATCATTATCTCTTGAGATTAATTCTTTGCCTTCCGGTGTTATTGAGAAATCGGCTATATTACCATTAGAATCCAATATTAATTTGTGTATAACTCCGTTCTGCCTCATATATTCATAGTAATTATTGTCATCAATTGAGATAATCAGGGGCTTTTTCCCTTCCGGCAGAAGCATATCTTTTTTTGCAATAATTTTTTTACCTTCTTCTTGTTTTTCTTCATACATATAGTCTATATCAATAAGAATATAGTTGTTTTTATATAGAGATATTAATATCTTCTTAAACTCTTTTACTGTTATAAACCAGTCATCAAAGCCTTGGGCCATATAATCGCCATCAAAGGCAAGTTCCGGATATGCTATTAAAGGATGAAAAAATATATGCCTTACAGGACCGTTATATTTAACGAGTTCATCAACCGGTTCATCAAAATTATACTTGGTTTCACCGGGAACTTTGTCATTTCCCTCATGGATTGAATGTTTAAATTTCCCATTATCATCATTAGTTTGTTGAAAACTATTAGTATCCTCGTTATGATACTGAGATTCTTGATGTTCTTGAGAATCATTAATATTTTTATTTGTCTGCTGAGATTCTTCAATTTCATTCGAGGTATTTCCATTTCCTGTGTAAACACTTGCAAGCAGAACCCCGGATAAAGATATAAAAATTAGTACAATTCCTATAAATCCGGTTATTATAAGCTTATATGCCGTTGTTGACTTAGAAGTTGACTTAGGTAAATCTGATAATTCACTTGTTTTATTATGTTTATTCATGTTATTCATCTTTTTCATTTATATAAGACCTTTCTAATTTTAGTAATACAATAATTTTTTATAAAACAGTATATTAGATATGACGTATGGATAAGACAAAAAGTTCATATTTTGGACAAATTGTTTCAGCTTATGATTACGATATACATTTTACCATTATAAATGGTTGGAAAATATTGATTATTTATATATTTATTATGGTATAATAATTTCAGGCATAGGTGAATTTATTGCACTACTAACTATCCTATTTATAGCAGCAGAGTAATAGTAGTACAGTAAATAAAAGTAGAGGTGGATAAAAAACAATGCAAAGAATTACATTTAAGACT
>CAZEYH010000027.1:0-2022 GCA_964515895.1 uncultured Clostridiaceae bacterium
ATGGATTATCAATGATGGTACAGGAATTTCCGATGAGTATATTAAATATGCTTTACCATTAATTCAAGGTGAATCTAGGCCTCCAATTGAAAATGGGCTGCCTAGATTTGCTAAATTGAAGAAAGTTCTTGCAAAGAAATAATAAACAGTAATAATCCTTCTTTATATTAATGTAGTTTATGAACACAAGGGGACAACTTAAATTTTATCTCATTTAAGTTGTCCCCTTGTCCTTTATGCCTATATTTTTAAGTTTAACACAAACTTGCGTATTTAATGTTATAATTTATAAAATGAACCTTGGATAAACAAACCTGTTGTAGATTGATTTAATTTATGCTAATATAAAATAGCATCTATAGTATAAAAATATACAATGTAGGAAAGCAGGAGGAATTAAATGACTTCAAAAAATCTTTACTCAGTAAACCGAATAAATGACTTAAAAGACATGCTTGAACAAAGTGCAAACTTGTATGCAACAGAAAATGCTTTTTTAGTCAAAAAAAAGGATGGAAATTATAAGGGCATATCCTATTCTCAATTTAAGAGAGATGTTGATGCTCTAGGAACAGCATTACTGAGTTTAGGACTTAAGGATAGCTTCATTGCTGTTCTTGGTGAAAACCGTTATGAATGGTCAGTAACATATCTTTCTACTGTGAATGGTGTAGGAGTTGTTGTACCTCTTGATAAGGAACTTCCATTAACCGATATGGAATATGTTTTACAAAAATCTAAAGCTGAAGCTGTAATATTTTCTGATAAGTATGCAAAAAGAATGGAAGAAATAGCTGAAAATAATTCTTCCATAAAATATTTTATTAATATGGATAACGCTGAAGATGATGATTTTTCACTATCTTTCAAGAAACTGGTCCAAGATGGTAACAATTTGATTGCTAATGGTTGTAGGGATTTTCTGGATTCTTCCATAGACGAAAATAAGATGGTGATACTCCTTTTTACATCAGGTACTACCGGCTTTGCAAAAGGTGTAATGTTGTCACATAAAAATATATGCTCTAATATTATGTCTATTTGTTCTACTGTTTATGTTGACTCTACTGATTCTTCTTTATCAATTTTACCGTTGCATCACACTTACGAGTGCACAATAGGTTTTTTGTGCATAATATACAGGGGAGGCTCAATAGCATTTAATGAAGGATTAAGACACATAGGACGAAATTTAAAAGAAGTTAAGCCTACTTTAATGATTTCCGTACCCTTACTTCTTGAGAATATATATAAGAAAATATGGGATAGGGCAGGGAAAAAAATTGGTGGTAAAGTAACTCTTCGTGCTGCAATTTGGCTAGGGTTATTTTTAAAAAAGTTTTTCAGAATTGACGTAAGGCGTAAGTTGCTTAGACCTATACATGAAAATTTGGGAGGAAGATTAAGATTAATTATAACAGGAGCTGCTGCTATTAACCCTAAAGTTTCAAAGGGTTTTAGAAACATGGGTATAAGAGTGCTGCAAGGTTATGGTCTTACAGAGTGTTCTCCTCTTGTCATAGGAAATAGAGATAGTGCTTTCTTAGATAATTCAGTAGGACTACCTATACCGGGCGTAGAAGTTGGTATTAACAATCCTGATGAAAAGGGAATCGGTGAAATTATAGTTAAGGGAAACAATGTAATGATAGGTTACTTTGACAATGAAGAAGCTACAAAAACCGCTATTAAAGATGGCTGGTTTTATACAGGCGACTTAGGAAGAATGGATAAGTCCGGATATTTTTATATAACCGGTAGGAGTAAAAATGTCATTGTAACGAAAAATGGAAAGAATATTTATCCAGAAGAGTTGGAAGATAGCATTAATAGAAATCCTTTTGTGCAAGAATCTCTTGTATGGGGAAAACTAGATGAGAATTCGGGAGAAACCCTTGTACATGCTCAAATTATTCCAAACTTTGAAGCAATAAAGGAAAAACTTAAGTCTATTCAAATATCAAAAGACGATATTACCAAGGTACTAAGTGATGTAATTAAAAGTGTAAATAAAAATTTACC
>CAZEYH010000027.1:2122-5885 GCA_964515895.1 uncultured Clostridiaceae bacterium
AAGGCTAGAATTAAATAAATAGCCCACTGGTATATTCCTGCATTTATCATAATTACTACTGCAACAGTTAATACCCCTAATATTAGAAAACTCACTAACATACCTAATAAGCCGTTCATATTCTGTTTTACTGCCTCCTGAGGGTTGTTCCATATTAATTTAGGTTTAGCCATATCTATCATAAGATTAAAGGCTGTTAAAGGTATAGACCCTATAAAACCGAGTAAAGTTATTAGTATCACTGAAGGCACCGGCATTATAAATATGACCAGGATAATTGCCGTCATAATAACTCCTAAACATGCTATAGAAAATCCATTTAGAAATTTCGCCAAGACCTGGTGCTTTGCAGGCACCGGAATTATTTTTGAAATCCAAAACGTAGACCCTTCTCTTGATATGGCGGTAGACGCAGCAACGTTTATACCTGATACATATAACATGAAGGCAAGACCTATCAACTGAATATAAAAACTGTAATCCGGATTGTTTATAATAGTGCTTAAATTTTCGCCCCCACTATTCTTGGTAACCATAATTAATATTACCATAAATGGTCCGATTATTGTGCCTGCTAAACAATTCAATACATAAACAGGAGTCCGAAGTAGTAATTTCCATTCCCTGTAAAACAAAGAAGTAATCGGATTTGATATTTTTTCATATTTCCTGGCTAACTTATCTCTTGATATTGTTTTTCTTTTCCTTGAAACCTCCTGTCCTGCCAACAGACTCTTGTAGAATATTCGATTGCCCAGGTATAAGAGCAGGATGAATAGTAACAATGATACCGCAACAAATAAGAGAAGATATCCTATTGCCTCAAACCCTTCTCCCGACAAACCTTTAGTAGCCCATATACTTGGGGGGAATTTTTGTCCAATATAAGTAATCATACCATATTGTTTTGTAATAATATTTTTAATAAACTCTTCTTCATTTCCCTGAGGCATTCTTTGAAAGAAAAGGTTAAGACCAAGTCCCAAAAATATTCCTAATAAACCACCAATTACAGCTAGTACATCCCTGCTTTTTCTGAAATTTATAAATCTCATAAGTATTATAATAAAAATGGCACTTATATTAAGAGGGATTATTGGTGAAATCAGGATAACTATAAGGCTTTTTAGCCAATAAAATAATCCCCGGCCTGTACCTGTACCGTATATTATTACAGCAGGTAATAACATGGGTAAGATGGTCAGATATTCATTTACTATTACTACTATGAATTTACTTCCCAATACTTCATAAGGTTTTAAAGGAAGAGGAACTAGAATATTTATATCTTTTGAAAAATAAAACGTGCTCATAATATAAAAAATACCGAAAAACATTACAATAAACTGAGCAAATATAATTGAAATAGTTAATACAATTTCAGGCTGGTTTATTTGTACTCCTACTGCATATATACTGTTCAAAAGCAATATATATAAGGAAAGCAACGTGCCTAGGCCTATTAAAATACTTATCCCTACTAATATTGGTTCCCATCGCTTTCTTTTTTCCACTGTAAACTGATATTTGAGGGCAGATATACCGAAATTAACATTTAAACCTGTTTTAACCAATGTTATAAAAGTCTTCATTTTTCCGTCAACTCCAAAAATATACTTTCAAGAGAATCAGCAGTATCACCATGTCTTAATTCTTCCATAGTTCCAATGGCTATCAGTTTACCTTTATGGATAATCCCTATTCTGTCACAAAGTTTTTCAGCAACCTCAAGGACATGAGTTGAGAAAAATACTGTATTCCCTCCATCACAATGCTTTCTCATAAGCTCTTTCATAAGGTGGGAAGATTTGGGATCCAATCCGACCATTGGTTCATCCATCACCCATAATGCAGGATTATGGATAAGAGCACCTGTAAGCACAATCTTCTGTTTCATACCATGGGAATAACTTTTAATTAAATCGGATGCGGCATCAGCAAGTTCAAAAATATTAAGAAAATAATCTATTCTCTCTCTACGATCTTTTGATGAAACCTGATAAACATCTGCCATAAAGTTAAGATATTCTATACCAGTAAGTTTTTCATACACATCCGGGTTATCAGGAACAAATCCAATACTCCTTTTTGCCTCAAGAGGATATTCCCGGTTATCGTATCCATTTATGCTTATAGTCCCTTCATCTTGATTTAACAAGCCAACCATAAGCTTAATGGTGGTGGTTTTACCTGCACCATTTGGACCTAAAAAACCAAAAATCTCTCCTCTGTTAACCTTCATATTAAGGTTATCTACAGCCTTCACTGCTCCTTTATTATAGCTTTTTGACAGATTTTTAATATCAATCATTATTTTCCTCTTTTCATATCTTAATTAACTATACAATGCAATATGTAATTGCAATAATTAGTATGAATCCAGTCTTTATATTCTTCAATTATTGTAATTATGATTGCTCATCAAAAAGTCATTGCATGACTTTCTATATTATAACCAATTATAATACACATAATTTTAAGTGACAAGGGGGAGTATTTTTCTCAAAAGAAATGCACCTTTTAGACGGATGCATTTTTATGCTTTTATCGCTCCAATCAATACACCTTTAGTAAAGTGCTTCTGTAGGAAAGGATAAACCAGTGTTATAGGAATTATTGTAACAATTACAGTTGCCATTTTTAACTGAGGCCCTATTGCCGACTTCTGTAATTCTGTAGCCTCACCCATTGTTCTCATTGACTCTGTGGATTCAAAAAGAATTTCCCTCAATATTACCTGAAGTGGCCATTTTTTACGACTATTTAAGTAAATTAGAGGTGTAAAATATGAATTCCAATGTCCTACAGCATAGAATAAGCCTATTGTTGCAATTGCAGGTAATGATATTGGTAATATTATCTTAAAAAGCACATAGGGTTCAGTGGCTCCATCAATGATTGCCGCTTCCTCAAGGCTCCCGGGTATATTAAGGAAAAAGCTTCTTAATACAAGCATATTATAAGTACTTATTCCGCCTGTAAGTATTACAGCCCAATAAGTATCTATAAGTCCCAAACTTCTCATCAGCATGTAGGAAGGAATCAATCCGCCTTTGA
This sequence comes from uncultured Clostridiaceae bacterium, assembly GCA_964515895.1. Taxonomy (GTDB): domain Bacteria; phylum Bacillota; class Clostridia; order Acetivibrionales; family DUMC01; genus CAZEYH01. The sequence goes on from CAZEYH010000027.1 coordinate 5,180, forward strand.
AGTACATTGTAAATATAATCATGTTTATGAAGAACTTATAGCCTTTAAGTTTTGTCTTTGACATTGCATATGCACATAAAATTGTTAGAAACAAATTAGTAAATGTTCCAAGTACAGTTATTATAACTGATGACTTAAATGATAGAAATATATTTCCGTTTTTTAAAATATGTGTATAAGCCTCAAATGAAATATTTCGTGGAAATAGAAACGGTCCTCCCTTTAGATATTCTTCCAATGGCAGTAAAGATATTGTTAAAATATATAGGAAAGGGTAGAGGGCTGATACTCCAAATAAAAATAATAGTGTATAATTAACTATGTTAAATAAAGTAAATTTTCTTCTTTTGGATTTTCCTCTCATAAATATTCAACTCCTAACTTAGCCAAATTCCCTAATGAATTTACTAATGAATTTATTATTAATTAAACTATACTTTTAAAATATACTTTCACCGCTCATTTTTTTTGAAAGCCAGTTAGACCCCATAATGAGGACATATCCCACTAATGACTTGAACAACCCTACTGCGGTAGAAAAACTATAATCTCCTTGTCCTAAACCAACCTTATATACAAAGGTATCTATATTTTCACCTACACTTGCAACCATTGGGTTTAAGAGCACCAAAGTTTGCTCCATTCCTGCACTCAAAATGCTTCCCAATCTAAGAATAAACAATATTGCAATTGTGCTTGCTATTCC
>CAZEYH010000027.1:5985-11481 GCA_964515895.1 uncultured Clostridiaceae bacterium
ATAACCCAGGATACAAAATGTGGAAAGTATATAGCTGTTTGAGTTATCCTTTTAAATTTTTTAGAACGTACTTCATTTAGAAGAAGTGCAATTGTAATTGGAAATGGAAATCCCCATATTATTTTGTAAAAACTAATCAGTATAGTATTCCTTAATGCTTCCATAAATGGTTTAGACTTAAAGACCAATTCAAAATTTTTAAACCCTATCCATTCACCTCCGATAAATGGTTTTCCGGGTGCATAATCTTGGAATGCTATCAATATTCCATATATAGGAATATATTCAAATATTACATAATATAAAAGCGGAAGAATCAGTATTGAATACATGAATTTCTTTTTCCATATATATCTTAATAAGTTTTTACATGAATCCAACCAGTCTTGATTCCTATTTTGTTTTCTATTTTTCTTTGCTTGTACAATATCCATTTCTTTCACTCCTGTTTAATATCCACCAGTTTTAGGTCAAGCAAAATTTTATTGGATTATAACATAAAACAACTCTAAATAACTATAAAATTAAAATCTCCCCGATAGAATAAATTATTCTTTATATTACTACACTACCCTACCGGGGAGATAAATCCAACTCTAGTCTCTTCTAATCTAAAAATCTGATTTTCTTATATATATTTCGTTTATTTCTATTTAGCGTTTTTTAACTTTTAATTTATTAGTTTTATTTGTCTGCTTTATTTATTAGCTTTATTTGTTAGCTTCATATAATTCATTTATTTCCTTAATAAGTTTATCACCACCGGTCTCTTTCCATTCTTTAATAAATTTATCCCATGCTTCACCCGGGTCTCCATCACCGGTAACAATAGTTGCTACAGAATTTTTTACAAAATCCGGTCCCTGCTGTGTAGTGACTTCCTTTAAGGATTCAGGTTGAAGAGTAGGTGCGGGATAGAATGGCCCTTCATACATAACTTTTGACATTTCCAACAATTCAGGTACTCTTGGATCATCTTTAGGTATGGAGATTGCCGGAGGCTGTAAGATTTGTCTGAATTTATGACCATTTTCAATACCATATTTTTTAGCTGCTTCGACATCCATTAAAGGCTTGCCGTCCTTCATTGAATAGGTTACGTTTTCTATTCCATATCTAATTAATTTATCACCCTCATCACTCATTAAATAGTCAAGAAATTCTAATATTTTAACCGGATTTTTAGCTTTGCTTGATATAGAAGATACCATATAGAATCCTTTTTGCATTGGACGTACAAATTTTCCATCAGGTCCTGTAATTCCGTCTAAAACTGCAAGTTCACAAGCAGGATCATTTGCCTTTATATTATCTTCAGTTACAAGCATAGATGAAAATCCTGATGCCATAACACCCACTTTTCCTGATTGAACCTTATCAACATATGCTTGAGATTTTATAAGCATCCATTCTTGATCAAGTATTTTATCACGATACAGTTTAGTAACATATTGAATTGCTTCTTTCATGCCCGGTTCAAGTAGGTTGGAAGTTAGTTTACCACTTCCGTCAGGAACCCAATTTGTTGCTACATTGGGTGGGCAATGACAACCAAAAGCACTAAACACAAAATTAATGGTATTTAAAGTATCTTCAGAACAAAGCCCGTAAGTATCATCAGTTTTGTTTCCATCAGGGTCATTTTCCTTAAATTTTTTCGCAACTTCATATAATCCATCTAGAGTTTTAGGCATTGGAAGGTTTAAATTTTTTAACCAATCTGCCCTTATTGCAAATGTTGAGTCTGATAATGATGGTCTTGGAATACCATATAGTCCACCATTGATTTTATGAGCTTTAATGATATCATCGCTAATATATTTCTGAATATTGGGACAATGTTCTTTATAAAGGTCATTAATTTCCAGGAATATTCCTTGCTTAGCCCAATCATTAAAGTTCATGGTACCTGGACCTGTTGTTACCGACAAATCGGGTACGTCACCTGAAGTTACATATATATTGTACTTTTCAACCCAGGTCTCATAAGGAGCTGTTAATATTCTAATCTTAATATTGAATTTTTTATTCAGCTCATTGATTATTAAGTCTGTATCCTCATTCAAGTCAGTCCATGTCGATCTAAAAATACTGAACTCGTATGGTTCTTCGGGTTTAGCTTGGGAAGTAGCATCTTCTGTCTGTTTCTTTGTAGTATCATTTACATCTTTTCCATCGCTCTCTTTCCGGGTTACGCATCCTGTAAATGCAAAGGTCAGTATAATACATAATACCAACACAGATGCAAAAACTCTTTTTAAACCTACTTTCATTTGCAACATCCTCCTTTAATTTTTACAACTAACCACTCAAAAATTTTACATTTTGGTCTATTATTTATTGATTGCTATATTACTTACTATTGCTATGCTACTTATCGCTGTGCTACTTACTGGATTAATATTAACTTATTAGATTAATATTAACATTAATTTTAATCATGATTAAAATTCTTACCTGATTGTAAAATTTGAGTGATAATTTAATTATAATACCGTTGAATCAAGATGCAAGTTGCAATTTTATACATTGTGTTTCATTTATAATTATTCTCATAAAGACCATATTATTTAACACAAAATCACAATATCTTTCACAAGACCTTTATTGTAAGCATCCTATGTTTCATTTATTTTTGTTGTGTTACAAATATTGTTATAGATTCTAATATTATTGTAAGCATCGATATTCTATGATAAAATAAGAGTGAAAATAAATTTGCTAATAAAGCAATGAATTTTGCCAAGCTGCAAGCCTATAATTTAGTAATTTAATATCCTATTAATATCCTATTAATATTTATCATAAATTATATATAGGATATACATAAGAATCATATAGGCTTGTAGTACGCCATATAGGTTTGCAGTACGCTATATATAGATTTATTATGGATTATGTCCTAAGTATTAGGTTCTTTATTTTAAATAAGGGAGTTACTATTACATGGAAATTACCAAGTTATTAGGAAAGTATAGAAGAAGTGTTTCTAAAAGCCTGTTTGCAAAGTTTTTCCTAGCCTGTGCCCTTATATCTTTATTTATGGTAGTTATAATTGGCTCCTACACTCGCTTCTATATCTTGAAAAATCTGGATAGTGAAATTGAAAAATTTGAGCGGAAAAAAATCAATGAAACAATAAATACAATGAATGTATTGTTCGGTGAAATGCAAAAACTATCTATAAACCATGCAATGAATACTAAATTTCTACAGATAGCCTATATGCCTCGTGCTGTTATTCCGGAAAAACAAATGGAAATAAAAAGCATTCAAGAGCTTCTATCAAGCTCAATAAACTCTAGTAATTACATTAAGAGTATTGCTATTTATTATGAAAAGAATGATTATATTTTGGATTATAGCGGACCAATGGATCTATCATCATATTATGACAAAGGATGGCTCGATGAATATGCTAATATGGATAGTTCCTCATTAATACTGGATACACGAAAAACTAACGATAGAGGCAGTCCTTTGAGCGATTCACATAACAACATTATAACATTTATCACAAGAATACCATATGACAATGTTGCAAAAGAAGGAGCAATTATCCTTAATGTAGATGAAAAGATTGTTTCTGATCTGTTGAAAAATATAACACATGGTGATGACAATACTCTTGCATTTTTTGTAAACAAAAACGGTGAAATACTGTCATCAAATAAAGATAACTATATTTATAGTAATATTTCAGAAATTGTAGATATAACAGCCGGATATATGGATATGAGCCATGGAAGCTTTGGACTTACACTTCAAGGTACAAAAATGATATCATACTTTGAAACTTCTAAAATAAATAACTGGAAACTATTTTACATTGTGTCTGAAAATAAGATATTTGAGAAATCCTCATATATTAAACATATTACTATCATAACTCTTACTGCTTTATTGTTTCTAATGACTGCTGTATCATTTGCCTTTTCTTTGAAACTTTATAATCCTATAAAAAAAATTACTTCAAATATAAGAAAAATGATGACTGTAAGCGATGAAAATTCTAGTGATGTTTCAATGATTCATGATAGTATAGAGATGCTTCTGGAAAATAATCAAATACTAGAAAAACAACTAAATGAAAATAATATATTAGTTCGTGAGTTGTTTGTAACTCAACTTACTACAGGAAGACTTTTCAACAGAAATGAAATACGCAGCAAAGCAGAATATTTCATGATCAATCTAAACTATGATTATTTTAAAGTTGCAGTTATTCAATATGGTCTAGCAAATTTAGATAATTGGGGTATACAGGAACTAGAGTTGAAGAAAATATCTATAATAAACATAGTAGAAAAAATATTTGATACCCTTAATATTGGTGTACTATACTCTCAAGATTCAGATGATAATATATTAATTTTGTTGAAGCTATATTCTTCTGGAGAAATGAATGAAGTTGAAGCAATTATTGAACAAGCTTTAGAAGATATCAAGGATAGTATAGATAAGTTTTTAGAAACTCCTGTAAATATAGGAGTTGGAAGAATATATAATGACATTTCCAATATTGGTGCATCCTATAAAGAAGCTATCGAAGCACTAAATTATAAGTTCCTTAAAGGCGATGATTCAATAATCAGTTATATAGATATAAGCGGAAATGAAGAGGATAAACTCTATTATCCTATCGAGATGGAGCAAAAAATTATTTCATTAATAAAACTTTGTAATTATGATGAAACTATATTTGTTTTAAATGATATGCTAAATGATATCATGGAACATAATAAAAGTTTTCAACATATTGAAATATGTTTATCTAATATATCAAATATTATAGAACGATGTGCATTTGAGCTAAATCTTAATATATATGAAATATATGGTAAAAATGCTATCCCTATCTTTTCTATTGACAAATTTAAGAGTATTCAACAATTTATGGAATGGATAAGTTCCCAGTTTAGAAAAATTATTGAATACCAGATTGAGCAAGAAAAAGGCAGTGAAAAAAGTCTGGCATTTGAAGTTAAAGAATATATTGAAGAAAATTATATGGAAGAGATATCTCTAGCCACAATAGCAGACTATTTTAACTACAATTCATCATATTTCTGTAAAATTTTTAAAGAAAAAATTGGTATAAGTTTTTGGGATTATGTTTCAAAAGTAAGAATTGAAAAATCAAAGCTCCTCTTATCTGAAACAGATAAGAGTATTGAACAGATAGCAGAAATGGTAGGGTACAATAACCGTTTCAGTTATATCAGAACTTTTAAAAAGTATGTTTCAGTAACTCCGGGAGATTATCGAATAAAGCATTCCGGTAAGTAAACTCCCTATTGACATAATCTAAATTAGTAAGTATAATTTATTTAATATATGAACATCTATTCATATGTTCATATATGATGATACTATATATAATATTTTTTGTTATTTTGATATTAGAGTGGGGGGTAAAATGGGAGAAACAATTAAAAAAGAACTGATTCTAAATGGCTTGCATTGTGCTAATTGTGCAAATAAAATAGAAAAAGA
>CAZEYH010000027.1:11581-13853 GCA_964515895.1 uncultured Clostridiaceae bacterium
TTGACAAAACGTCAGTTATTAAAGTGGCAATTAGTATACTATTACTTACATTGGCACTTGTTTTTGAATTCCACTATTGGGTAGAATTATTGCTGTTTCTTTCAAGCTATCTGATAATAGGTTGGGAAATAATATACACAGCTTTTAAGAATGTATTAAAGGGTAGGATTTTCGATGAAAACTTCCTCATGAGTATTGCCACAATAGGTGCTTTTATAATAAAGGAATATCCTGAAGCAGTTGCAGTAATGTTATTCTATCAGATAGGCGAATTGTTTCAAGAAATAGCTGTAAATAATTCAAGAAAATCTATTGAAAATTTACTTAAAATTAAACCTGATTTTGCTAACTTAATAATTAATGATGATATTATAAAAGTAAATCCTGATGAAGTAAAAGTAGGAGAAAAAATAATAGTTAAACCCGGAGAGAAAGTCCCTCTTGACGGTAAAGTCATTGAAGGTTCTTCAGCAGTTGATACATCTGCTTTAACAGGAGAATCTATTCCGATTTTAGTTGAAAGAGATGATGAAGTCTTATCAGGATTCATAAATATGAATGGGCTCTTAACAGTTGAAGTAACAAAAGAGTTTAGCCGGTCAACTATATCAAAAATACTTGATATGGTTCAAAATGCTTCATCAAAAAAAGCTCCTACCGAAAAATTCATAACCAGATTTGCATCATATTATACACCAGTAGTTGTTCTGGCTGCACTAGCTCTGGCTGTAATACCACAATTTATTGCAGGTAGATTTTCATCAATTTGGGTATATAGGGCATTGCTCTTTCTAGTAATATCATGTCCATGTGCACTGGTAATATCCATTCCTTTGGGCTTTTTTGGAGGTATAGGAGCCGCTTCAAAAAATGGTATTTTAATTAAAGGAAGTAATTACCTTGAAGCATTAAACAATCTTGAAATTATAGCTTTTGACAAAACAGGTACATTAACAAAAGGAATCTTTGAAGTAACTATGCTAAATCCGAAAGATGGATTTACAGAAGCTGACTTGCTTGAATATGCTGCTTACGCAGAGTATTATTCAAATCATCCAATTGCTTTGTCAATTTTGGATTATTATAATAAGATTTCCGGCAAAATTATTGAAAAAAGTTTTATATCCGATTTTGTTGAAATTCCGGGGTATGGTGTCAAAGCAATAATTAAAGGTAATAATATAATTGCTGGAAATTCAAAATTAATGCTTCGTGAAGGTATACTTGAAAATTCAACTGATATTACAAATGCAATTGATATTACTGACACAACAATAGTGCATATTGCAGTAGATAATAGGTATGCCGGTTTCGTATCTGTTTCAGATGTAATAAAAAGTGACTCTGTAAATGCTATTAGAAGCCTTAAAAATATGGGAATTAAAAAGACAGTAATGTTAACCGGGGATAATAAAGACATAGCAATGCAAATTGGAAATATTGCGAATATAGATGAAGTTTACGCAGGTCTTCTTCCTCATCAGAAAGTTGAAAAGCTGGAATTTCTGGATAAGCAGAAATCACCAAATGGCAAAATGGCATTTGTCGGTGATGGGATTAATGACGCACCGGTACTAGCACGAGCTGATATTGGAATAGCTATGGGAGGGCTTGGTTCTGATGCTGCTATGGAGGCAGCAGACATAGTATTAATGACTGATGAACCGTCAAAACTTGTAAAAGCAATTAAAATCAGCAGAAAAACTAAAAACATTGTAGTACAAAATATTGTTCTTGCGCTTGGTGTAAAAGGTATAGTACTTTTATTAGGAGCAGCAGGCATAGCTACTATGTGGGAAGCAGTATTTGCAGATGTAGGTGTAGCCCTACTTGCAGTATTAAATTCTATGAGAACATTAAAATACACCTAATATTTAATTGCGACCCCCTCTGCCATGACCACCTCTACCTTGTTCGTCTCTTTCATTACCATCTTCGTCTTGGCTTACTCTGCCATGACGCCAGCAATTTCTTCTACAAAACTTCTTTTTCTCGCTTCGGGAACATATAACTCTTTTAGAATTACAATCCGGGCAATTATATGTTCCCTCTAATATTCTTTCAAAATTTTCATAGCTCTCGTTCCACTCTTTTCCACAATCAAGACACTTTACCGGGCAAATATTGCGAGTAAAATTTCCACCTTCAATTCTTATTGCTTTACCATTAATCAAGCTGTCGGCAACCTTCTCACGAGCTGCGTTAAGAATACGTTGGAAAGTCTGCCTAGATATCTCCATTTTCCTAGCACAATCTTCCTGCTCGAGACCTT
>CAZEYH010000028.1:0-4235 GCA_964515895.1 uncultured Clostridiaceae bacterium
AGGATATTTTTTCTTCGCAACTTTTTATACCCTTGATTTTTTTATAATATACTAGATCAACACCTACACGAATCACTGCTGGTATTTTTGTACTATTTTCATTTTTTAAAGCAAAAATCTGTTTCTCATCAAATATTTTCATATGACCAATCTCATCATCAGTAGGTCTTCTTATTTCATTATTATCTTTTAAAACTTGTGCATTATTTATTGATGTTCCACTAAATACAAAAATATATCCTGCCATCATTGCCACAGATACTGTTAATATTATAATAATTACTAATAGTGCAATGAAACCTCCTCTATTTGTCAAATTGTCATCCCCCATTCCAGTTATTTTACATAACATGAATACTCCCTATTTTGATATAATATGGTTATAACCCAGAAGGTCATGTCAAATATGTTTTTGTATACCCCAAACTTTACTTTTATATTTTACTGCTTTTTCAACAACTTCTTTAGTGCTTTCCTTCACAATATACTTTCTACCACTGATAGTAGATATTATTGTATCAGGTTTTTCTTCGATACACTCAATCAATTCACAATTTAATACAAATGACGTATCATCTAATCTTGTCAATTCTATCATAATAAAAATCATTCCTTTTGTTTTAACTCTATTTTTCAGAAGTAGAAGTGAAAAGTAAAATTTGTTACTTTACTTCACACTTCTTACCTCTTACCTATTACATCTTTAGTACTTATTTAGTACAGCTATTATCTTTTCAAGTTTACCATCTCCTGCAGCATTTCATCAACTGTTGTCATTATTCTACTATTAGCTTGAAAACCTCTTTGGGTTACAATCATATCTGTAAACTGCTGCGCCAAGTCAACATTAGACATTTCTAATGTTCCCGGGTTCAGTGTGCCTACACTTCCAACCCCTGCTTTTACTGCGTTTCTGAAGTCTCCTGAGTTTGTAGAAGGTATATACATGTTATTCCCAACTCTCTGAAGCCCTGCAGGATTATCGAAGCTCGCTAGCCCTATCAAGGCTAGCGGCTGTTGCTTCCCATTGCTGTATATGCCGGTAATCATACCATCAGGTCCAATACTGTATGAAGTTAAGTTACCTGATGGATATCCATCAACATTTACAGGTTTTACTGAATTATCAGATGTAAACATTGATATTTTTGTAAAATCAAGTGTAACATCAAAACTTTTTGAGCCCAAATCATTATCAGGTGTTAATGTTATAGTAGAAGTAACCTTATCTGATCCGGTAGGTGGTATAATTTGTCCTTCGGCATCAAATTGAATTGAACCCGTATTACTTGTCGTTCCCAACTCATCGCTACCTATTGCTTCCCAATTCCAGGTAGTAACACCGTTAGATGCTGACGCTTTTCTGAACTCGGCACTAATTTCATATTCATTCCCTAAGGAATCATATACAATAATAGGTACAATAAGCTTACCACTCTGTTCTTTATCCGGGTCATAAATCGGCATTGAAGCATCAATATTCCCTGATAAAATAGCATTCTCTGTTGCTCTTGCAGAAACTACCCGTTTGTTTCCGTTGTGTTCATCGGTATATAAATTAATTGGTTCAACTGGTTTATTTGTATTGAATACATAATTCCCGCCTATATCCTGTTTTTCTTCATAGTCCATCCAACCATAAACACATAAGCCTCCGGGAGTTGTCAAATTACCAAGCTTATCGATTATAAAGTTTCCTGCCCTTGTAAATTTATAGGTATCGGCACTTGAACCTTTTACTATAAAGAATCCATCACCTTCAATTGAAAGGTCCGTCGGATTATCCGTTCTTTGCAAACCACCTGTCGTTGTAATAGTATCTATTGCACTTATATCTATCCCCAATCCCACTTGCATCGGATTAGTGCCACCCCGTCCCACATTTGGGTCAGGGGCACTTGCTCCTTTCAGAGTTTGATTAAAAATTTCTTGGAATGTAACTCTACTTGCCCTATACCCTACAGTGTTAACATTGGCAATATTATTGCCTATTACATCCATCTTTGTTTGATGGGTACTTAAACCAGACACACTTGCAAACATTGCTCTCATCATAATTACATGACCTCCTTTAGAATACTATTCTTTCCGTCATTCTAGAATAGACAGCCTCCTATTAAGGTCCGGCTGCTTTATTATTAAACAATTACGGCTCCATCAATATTGGTAAATATATTCTCTCTTAATTCATTCTTCTTTGCTGCAGTAATTACTGTTCTGTTTTTAATATTTATTACAAATGCAATATCATCCATAAGAACAAGAGAATCTTTTACTCCCTTTGAATTAGCCTTATTTACACCTTCTATAATTCTATCTATCTCAGTTGCTGATAGATAAATATTTCTTGATTGTAATCTTGTTTCAGCATGTTTTGAAAATTTTAAATTTTTGTCTTCAGCAATTTTATTTTGAATTTTATCTTGAAATATTTTGTTAAATTCGGTATTTACCGCATCAGGCCTTCTTTTTTCTATAGCCTGCGAATTGTTCGGTGTTATTCTTATATTATTATTTATATATCCTTTTCTTACTACCATATTTGCACACCCACCTCTTGATTCTGTTGCGGTAATTCTTCATCAATATCCTCATTTACAAGCTCTTTCAATCTTATAAGTATCTGATTTAGCAGATACTCACCATATGTTATTTTGTCTTCTTCTGTTTCTATATCAGTAATTTTATCTACCGGTATATCTATATCATTAATAACAATATAGGATTTGCTTCCATTGAGTTTTACCTTCTCAACTTCTCCCGTAATTGTTTTTAGCACACCGGTTGCATCATCAACAATTTCAGCAGTTACTTTTTTCCCAATAAGGTTAAATGCTTTCATTGAGGAAATATTGCTATTTAGGTTGAACATTTGCTCTAATGAACTAAACTGTGCCATTTGTGCAATGAATTCCTTATCTTCTATGGGGTTTAACGGATCCTGATGTTTTAATTGTGTAACAAGTAGATTCAAGAAATCCTCTTTTCCCAGCTCACCAATGTTTCTTCCCTTATTTTTACTTTTTGAAGTATCCGACGCATCAGATATATCAGATATATCTTTCCATTGCCGACTAGTATTTTGAACTGTATATGTATCCACAATTTTACTCCTTTCATATAATTTATAAGCTATTTCATATAATTTCAAGCCATTAAATTAATTGTGCTATCGGGCCAGTCATAAATACTTGCCAATTCATTTACATTACTCTGTAGACTACTACTATTATAAATAGATGATGCTAAATTGTTCACAGATTTAACCTTTTTCACTCCTTGAGCAAACCTCTCATTGTTTCGCCTGTCAAAAGAGTTATTATCATACCCTCTGTCCATTACAGATACACTAATATCCTGTACAATTAATCCCTGTTTTTCCAATGACTCTTTTAGCAACTGAAAATTTGCTTCTATCACTTCTTTGACTATATTATTTTCAGTCAAAAGTCTAGCTGTTACATTATCATTTTCTGCTACTACCTTAAGCACCATTTTTCCAAGACTTTCCGGTTTTAAATCAATAGTAATCTCTGACTGTTCATCTGTTACCAGTAATTTCGCCTTGCCCGCAATTCTAGAAATTATTTCATCTCTGAATGTATCACTTTGAGGAAAAGCCTTTTGGATCACTGATTCATTTATCCGGTCATTAAAAATTTCCGGCACAACATTTCCATAAAGCAAAGGAAATTCTATATCTACTGAACTTTCCGGCTTAATATAAAATTTCTCTTCAGATTTAATAACTTGATCGATAGTTGAATCGTTGGTATCATTATCGGCTAAATTATCTAATTCTAGCGTATTAAAAAAATCTGATATGTTTTCTTTTACCTTTTCTTCTTGTATAACAGTAAAACTATTTCTTTCATTTTCACCGGATAAAAGGTTTTTACTCATAATTGAACCATCTTTATCGTTTAATACAATAGTTTTTGAAAATCCATTTTTTTGATTATTCTCTCTTACATTCCCTCTCATGATTTGAATTTCTTCTAAACACTTACCAATATCATGAGCATTATCATGAGCATTAAGATAGGCTTGTGCTTCAATTTCTTCTAATATACATTGCATATCTTGCAATAAACCTAAAATTTCCGCAGTGCTATCCGAATTACCAATAAGGTCTGTTATTGAATTTTGCATCATCTTTATCTGTTCAATATCTAATTTTTCTACTGGTATGTCTATATTCCCCTTTCCTTCAAGGTAATCCCCTATAGCAGCAA
>CAZEYH010000028.1:4335-6086 GCA_964515895.1 uncultured Clostridiaceae bacterium
TCTACTGGTATGTCTATATTCCCCTTTCCTTCAAGGTAATCCCCTATAGCAGCAAGAATAAATGAGCAATATTCATTTATCGGACTTTCCGATTGTTTTCCTGCTTCAACCTCTTTTTTGCTTTTAATTCTTTTAGCATCATTCACATCGTGTTTACTACTTTCTTTTTTTATTGATAATGCTCTTCTAGTTTCTTTTTCCAAGGCATTAGAAAACCGGATGTCTCTAACCTCATTATTACCAGCTCTGTCTTTAAATTTAACCTTCTCAGAACTCATCAAGTTTAATAAAATGTCTTTTGAGTTATTAGCATGTATGCAGCTTTCAGCAAACATCTTTATCACCCCCTTTCCAAGCTCCAGCATAAGATTTCTTTATACTGATAATAATTCCTATGCTTTTGATTTATTTTATTCCAAGAAATCCCTCCGCCATTTTTTCAGTAACTTTTGATGCAAAAACAGGCTCCATCTCAGCGAGTATGGCAGATGAATTTTCTTTTTTCATTTTTAGTAATATTTCTACTACAAGTCCGATTTTTTGCTCTCCCATTTTATCAAATATTCTAGCGGCAGCAGCCTCATCCATATCTTCATATATTTGTACAAACTTTTTAACATCTGTATCTATCTTCTCTTCTAATAGTATTTCTCTATATAAAGCTTCAGCATTATCCTTATCCATTGTTTCATAATATTTTTTAAAACCTTCTTTGTTAGCTTGTGCTCCCAATGTTTGGATTTCTTCTCTGGCCTCCTGTATTTTCCTCTTTTCTTCGGCTAACTTGATTCCCTCCTCTTCTTTTTCTAACAGAATCTTTTCATAGCCTTCTTTATATGTTTTTAGTTCTTCAACAACCCTGTTAGCTTGATTTAAGTCTTCCAATAACTTGTCCCGTTGTTTTTTAATTTCTTTGTATTTGTTTCGCATTTCACTATCTGTCATATACTCAGGATCTTCCGGATCAGGCGGTTCAGGTAAAGCCCATTTTAATAAAGGCCTGTTTTGTATCTCTTTTCTATATTTTTCTGCAACATCATAAATATTATTATGTACAATTAAATAAAAAGTACCTGCCAAAATACCGGCCATTATTATTACAGCCACTAAAAACGCAAGGATTCCAAATTGTAAGTTATTAAGCTTATCATTTTTTTCTTCCTTTCTACCCATATTTAGTCCATTTGTACTAGTGTTTTTAGTAGCTAATGTTACGCCCGGCTTTTGTTGCCTTGTTGTTCTGTTCATTATCTTTCCACCGCCAAAACCATATTTTGATTAAAGCTAATTATTTCATCATTTCGTTTTTGCTCTTCTTTTAATATTTTTTTTCTATAAACCTCAATTTTTTTCTCCTTTAATTTTTCTAAAGCCTTTCTTTCCTGCGACTCTATAATTAGCTCTCCACGTATTTTATCGACATTTTCAGCAATAATATTTATGTTTTTCTTTTGTTGGTCTATCATTTTACTTAATTGGCAAATATAGCTATGGCAATATCTAATCTTGTTCACAGAAACTCCTGTGTTAATAAGGGTTATATAATCATTTATTTGTTTTTTGTTTTTATGTGTCAATATTTCAAGTTTTTGTCGTTCCACTTCCATTTTTTTTAGTTCTGCTGCAAGTTTTATTTTTATTAAATCTTCTTTCTGAATTTTAATATTTAATAACGGCGCCAACCGATAATTAAATCTTGTCATTATTATAACACCCTATCTAATAGATTTAATATTTCCTCAAAAGAATGA
>CAZEYH010000028.1:6186-13738 GCA_964515895.1 uncultured Clostridiaceae bacterium
TTGTCATTATTATAACACCCTATCTAATAGATTTAATATTTCCTCAAAAGAATGATTTTCATAAGTCCCTTGCTGCAAAAAATCTAATATACTATCTATATTGCTAATAGCATAGTCTATTTTTTCACTACTTCCTTTAACATAAGCACCTATATTTATAAGATCTTCTGCATCTTTATAAACTGCCATAGTTTTTATTATCTCTCCTGCAATTTCCCTGTGTTTTTCAGTAACTATATCCGGCATTACTCTACTTACACTTGAAAGTACATCGATAGCCGGATATTGGTTTCTGTTTGCAAGATCCCTGGATAAAATAATATGTCCATCCAATATACCTCTTGCTGTATCTGTAACCGGCTCTGTAAAGTCATCGCCATCTACCAGTACTGTGTAAAGTCCTGTTATTGAGCCATTTTCAGAAGTTCCGGCTCTTTCCAATAATTTAGGTAATATACTGAATACTGAAGGTGTATATCCTTTTGAAACAGGAGGTTCTCCAATTGCAAGACCAATTTCTCTTTGTGCCATTGCAAAACGGGTTAAAGAATCCATCATAAGCAATACATGCTTACCCTGATCTCTAAAATATTCTGCTATTGAAGTTGCAAGAAATGCCCCTTTCAATCTTATTAAAGCCGGCTGATCAGATGTAGCCACAATTATAACAGATCTCTTAAGCCCCTCCTCCCCAAGATCTTTTTCAATAAACTCTCTTACTTCTCTACCTCTTTCTCCAATTAATGCTATTACATTAATATCAGCTTTAGTATTTCTGGTTATCATACCTATTAATGTGCTTTTTCCTACTCCACTACCTGCAAAAATCCCTATGCGTTGCCCTTTTCCAACTGTTAACAGACCATCTATTGCTTTTATTCCCAATGGCATAGGCTGTACAATTCTTTGCCGTTTTAAGGGATTGGGAGGAACATTGTTTACAGGATAATATTCTTCTGCTTGTATTGCTTTTTTACCATCTATAGGATTCCCTAGCCCATCAAGAATTCTTCCTATAAGCTGATTTCCAACACTTACCCGGAGAGTCCTGCCTTCTGAAATTACCTGATTACCTGGACCAATTCCTCTCATATCTCCAAAAGGCATTAAGAGTACTTTATTTTCTTTAAAACCGACAATTTCAGCAAATACTTCTTCTTGATGTTTGTCATTACATATGCGACAAATCTCGCCAATATTTGCTTTGGGACCTTTTGATTCAATAGTTAAGCCAATGACTCTCGTCACCCTACCTGTGTATTCAATCAAATTTAATCTATTTAAAGTATTTTTATATTTCTGAAGTTCAATATGAGTCAATCTAATACTCCTCTCGAACATAAGCATAACCGTTTTTAATATTCTGAATATTACAAATTTCTTTAAAAGCTTTTTCTATTTTATTTAGTTTCGTATTTATACTTGTATCAATGCATCCATAAGGTGTTTCAATAATACAATCCCCATTCTGTAATAAAGAATCCTTTCTTACTTCAAAATTATCTATATCTCCAAGAATTAAATCAAGCTCATCTTTATTCTGCATGATATAGTTATATTCGTAAGGTGATACCCTTAATATAACTTCGTTTTTATAAGTGCAATTATCAATAGCTTCACGAACAAGATTAAAAATAACATTCTTATTTTGTATTTTTTCGGTGTATAAAACTTTTCGAGAAATATCAAGTATAATATCAACAATATCGTTCTCGATGTTATTTAATATCTGTCCATACTCTTCAATTGCTTTTTCTTTAATAAGCTGTGCTTCTTTTCTTCCATCTTCATAACCCTTTGCCTTTGCTTTTTCAATCTCTATTTTGCTTTTTTGGGCATCTTCTTTAGATTCTTCTAAAATCCTCTGTGCTTCATCCTCAGCTTCTTTAATAATAATATTTGCTTCTCTTTGTATCATTTGAATTGCTTCTTCTACATCAACAGAATTTGCGAAGTACTGACTTTCTTCTGATTCCGTTATAAAACTATTGCTGTTATTTACATCATTATCGTTTATATAATTATCGTTTATATAATTATCATTTACGTCATTATCTTTTATGATTAATGGTGCTTTAATCCGAAAAGGTGTACCCATACATACCTTATAGTTTTTGATTACTCTGCTAGACAATTATCTCATCCTCCCCGCCTCTTGCTATTACAATTTCGCCTGCTTCTTCAAGCTTGCGTATTATATTTACAATGTCTTGCTGGGCTTCTTCTACATCCCTCAATCTTACAGGCCCCATGTATTCCATATCTTCTCTTATCATCTCACCCATCCGCTTGGACATATTTGCAAATATAATTTTCTGTACATCCTCACCGGCACCTTTTAATGCAATAGCAAGTTGATTATTGTCAATCTCACGAAGAAATCTTTGAATTGAGCGATTATCGAGAGTTAGTATATCCTCAAATACAAACATGCGTTTCTTTATTTCTTCAACCAAATCTAAATCCTCGATTTCAAGAGTTTCCATAATATATTTTTCAGTTCCCCTGTCCACACTATTAAGAATGTCTACTATTGATTCAATACCACCTGATACTGTGTAATCTTCTATAACAAGAGATGACAAATTCTTCTCTAATATTCTTTCTACTTCCTTTAGTACCTCCGGAGATGTCCTGTCCATAGTTGCTATTCGGCGTGCTACATCCGCCTGTTTTTCTTGTGGGAGGTCAGATAGTACGGCTGCAGCCTGTTGCGGCTTAAGGTAAGCTAACACTAGTGCAATAATCTGTGGATGCTCTTTTTGGAGGAAATTAAGCAATTGTGAAGGATCTGCCTTTCTCACAAAATCAAAAGGGCGTACCTGCAAAGATGCGGTAAGTCTGCTTATTATTTCCAATGCTTTTTGATCACCCATAGCCTTTTCCAATATTTCCTTAGCGTATCCAATGCCTCCTTCTGTAATATATTCCTGGGCAAGACATATTTGGTAAAACTCTTCTAATATCATTTCCTTGTCTTCAGGAGTAACAAAGCGTATATTGGCAATTTCCAAGGTAAGCTGCTCTATCTCATCGTCTCTTAAATGCTTAAATATTTCGGATGACCTTTCAGGACCTAGAGATATTAGCAACATAGCTGCTTTTTCCCTCCCAGAGTATTCTCTAGATCTTATACGCGCCATATTTACACCCCCTACATATCCCAGCTGTCAGAAAGCCAGCTCCGCAAAAGTTGTGCCACAGTTTCCGGTTTTTCTTTTACAAATTTATCAATCTGTTTTTGTATTTCTGATTTCTCATCTAAATCAATTTCATGAATAGCTTCTGAAACATGTTCAGGTTCCATAAATGCTGATACAGAAGCTGTTGTTCCCACTGCTGCAAGTTCCATTTCTTCAGTACGTTTTTTAGCTAATAAAATAGAGAATACTATTCCAAACATCATTACCACCAATAACATAAATAATCCATAATCATTGACAAGTTCTCTTATTATATCTGTAGTTCTTTGTTTGGTTGATTCAGGTGGTGCAAGTTTGTACTTATTTACAGAAATATTCCCTACTGGAATACCTGTCGCTGTACTAGCTGCAATTCTTACCTGATTAATTAGATCCTCTGAAAGCTTACTTTCATCCTGCACTCGTCTACCGTACCAAAGAGATATTGCCATACTTGATCTTTCAGCAATCATAGATCCAATTGCTTTCTCTTCTTCTTTCAAGGTTTCATCATAGCCGTAATTCCGTCTATTTTCTTTTAAACTATAAGATGATTCTCCGTCATCTCCTAACAAATAGCCCGGTGAGGTTGTTTCTCCCGGATTAGTATCGGTTCCGGGCACTCCCCCTCTTGAAAGGTTTTCCGATTTTTCTGTTATTTCTTCGCTACTAATAACAGCACCTTGGTCCATCCCGGAGGGATTATTAATAATTTTAGATTGGGTTTTTATCTTGTCAAAATCTAAAAAAGGATTTGCCACAACTCTTAATGTGTCAAAACTATCAAATTGCCCTACACTAAAATAATTATAAACTTTTTCTTCTAATTCCCTAGCCTTTTTTGCTCGCATTTCTTCCTGACTATTCACTGTTGATATTGCGTTATCTTTAACATAACTATTAAGTACATTAAGGTTATTATCAACAACAGTTACATCCTTAGGATCAAGTTTTTCCACGCTTTTGGATACCATCATTACTATGCCTTCAACTTGCTCCTGACTCAATGTAGAAACAGGTTTTACCATAACATACGCTGTAGGTGTATATTCCTTTCTCTCTGATGTCAGGAAAACCGATTGTTCAGGCAAAGCCAAACTAACTTCGGCATATTCTACATTATCATGTGCCATAAGCTTTTTAGCTATTTCATTAGCTTGTTGTTGTTTCCAAATATGCTTTTTATCACTTTCAGTTGTAGTAATGCCTATCATCTTAACAGCGTCTTCAAATGTCATGCCGCCCTTTGGATAACCTTTTTGAGCAAGTACCATTTGCGCCTTACTATTATCTTTTGTATTTACTATTATAGAGGTCCCATTATCTTTAACATCATGCCATATATTATTTTCTGTGAGAATACCGCTCATTTCACCTGTTTCTTTCTGAGTTGAATTACTTATAAGTGTAGTATATACAGGTCTTGTCAAAACAACAGTACCTATTGTAACAGTGATGATTACTATAGCTGATGTTATATAAATCCTTTTTTTTTGAGATTTATCAAGGCTTTGCCAAAATTCCTTAAGCTGTCTTACCCACTTTGTAAATACTTCAGACATATTTTCTATTACACCATCCTACATTTTTTGCTACAATAAATCTATAATAAGGTTCAGTTAATCATGTTCAATGATAAATAAGAATAAAATTATATTTGCATTCTCATTATTTCATTATAAGCATCAATTATTTTGTTTCTTACCTGTAAAGTGAATTGGAGAGCTATATCTGCCTTTTCTACTGCTATTAATACTTTATGTATATCATCTGTTTTTCCTGCTGCAAATTGATTGCTAATATTATCAGCCTGTATAATTATTTCGTTTGTTTTAGATATAGCATTATTTAAATAACATGCAAAACCTTTTATATCTTGCTCTTTGTTCCTGATATTTGACGTTTTTAAAAATTGATTATTCATTATTGCAGCGTTTATACTATTAGTATTCATAATATTTTAGCAGGAATTCAATATCCTGCCCTCCTCCTCTTCATATTACTTTTCGAACTTTCTTGTTACTTTCCAATCTCAAGAGCTTTTAAGGCTATACTTTTTGTGGTATTTATTGAAGTTACATTTGCTTCATAAGCTCTAGCTGCAGATATCATATTTACCATTTCAGTCACTATATCAATGTTTGGCATTTCTACATAACCGTCCTCATTTGCATCAGGATGACCCGGATCATATACCTGCTTAAAATAAGAAGAATCTTCTATAATGCGGGTTGCTCTTACACCATTAGAAACCCCAAAGTATTTTTCTCTGCTTCTTTTAGTTAGATACTGTGAAAATGGTTTGTCTTTAAGCCTTTCTTCAAAAACAACAACCTTCCTTCTATATGGCAAACCTCTTTCATTTCTAGTAGTATTAATGTTTGCAATATTCTGTGCAATTATATCCATTCTTAACCTTTGTGCAGACAGTCCTGATGCTGCAATATCCAAAGAGTTATAATAACTCATCAATTATCTCCTCCCTTCATTTATAACTGATTTAAGTCTCCTAAAACCTGCATTTATGCTTTGAATAAGGACATTGTATTTTATAGTATTTTTAGCCATAGAAGCCATTTCATTGTCTATATCTACATTATTACCATCAAGTCTAGAACTAAGGTGTTTATTATCTGTTAATACTTTAATATCTATATTGTCTGAGTTTCCTATTTCAATATGCATGTCATGGGCATTAGAACCTGTAAACCTCCTATTTGATGCACTATTTAATAGTTCTTCAAATTTTACTGTTTTTCTTTTATAGCTGGGGGTGTCTGCATTGGCAATATTTTGGGATATTGTTTTATTCCTTAGCCAGGCAGCATCAAGTGCTTTTTCAGATAGTTTTATGCTAGTAAATGTTTTTTCAATCAATATAATCACCTCTTCACAGTTTGACAGCAACAAATAGTTGCTTTTTACATATATGTAAAATTATTCATGTAGATATATAAATATTAGCATATTATAATGAGAATTACAACATTATTTTAATATTTTCAACTAATTTTTCTATATGATATGAGAATTCGACATCATATATCTACTTTTTTACCATGTTATTTCAATTCAGTATAGAAATGGATACTGGAGAATTTTTTTATATATATGACTTGAAATGACAAGACTAAAACACTAGGTCTTGCTCTAAAGACCTAGTGTATAGCTTATTTCTTATATTGACATTCTTTATTACTACATATAATTTGTTTCTTTGAACGCGAATATTTCTCCACAAGGTAACTTCCACATTCAGGACAATTTTCACCATATGGTTTATCCCATGACATAAAATTACATTCAGGATAATTTTCACAACCATAATATTTTCTACCTTTTCTAGTCTTTCTAATTATAACCTTTCCTTTACATTCAGGACATGGAACTCCGGCTTCTTCAATAATCGGTTTTGTGTTTTTGCATTCTGGAAATCCGGGGCAAGCGAGAAATTTTCCGTATCTTCCGGACTTTACAACCATATTTTTACCGCATTTCTCGCATATGACGTCAGTTACTTCTTCAGGCAATTCAATTCGGTCTATGTTTTGATCTGCCTGTTCTAATGAGTGTTCAAAATCCTTATAGAAATCACTGATAATCTCAACCCAGTCTTTTTTATTTTCTTCAACACTATCTAATTTCTCTTCCATTAATGCAGTAAATTTAACATCTACAATATCTTTAAAATGTGTCTTCATTAAGTCTGTAATAATTCTTCCTAAATCTGTTGGAACCAAGAACTTACCTTCCCTTACAACATAATCTCTAGATATAACTGTGCTTATAATAGGAGCGTAAGTGCTTGGACGACCTATGCCTTTTTCTTCAAGAGTTTTAACTAAGGTAGCTTCAGTATATCTTTGAGGTGGTTTTGTAAAATGTTGTTGCGGATCTATCTTTCTTAGATTCAAATTCTCACCCTCGGTCAATTCAGGTATATCAATATTGTTTTCTTCTTCATTTTCTTTGCCATTTGTATCTTCTTGTTCTTCTTTATATATAATATTGAAACCATCAAACCTAATTCTTGAACCAGAAGCTCTAAAAATGTAATTTAATACTCCGATATCAACGCTTAAAGTATCATATATGGCAGGGGTCATTTGACTTGCAATGAATCTTTCCCAGATTAGCTTATATAATCTATACTGATCTCTGTTCAAAGAATCTTTTATCTTATCCGGTTCTAACAATACATTTGAAGGACGAATTGCTTCATGAGCATCTTGTGACGATGATTTGTTTTTAAATGTTCTAGGTTTATTAGGAAGATATTTATTGCCAAAATTGTTTTTAATAAATCCTCTTGCTTCACCTAATGCCTCATTGGATATTCTTACAGAATCTGTACGCATATAAGTTATTAA
>CAZEYH010000029.1:0-13707 GCA_964515895.1 uncultured Clostridiaceae bacterium
TTCATTAGAGGATATGAAAAAAGGTATAGAATTTGCCCATTCCAGAGGAAAAAGGGTATATGTTACAATGAACATAATTCCACATAATGAAGACATTAAAGATATGTCATGTTATGTACGAGAAATATCTTATTTGGGAGTTGACGCTATAATATTATCTGACCCCGGTGTATATATGGTCGTAAAAGAAGCAGCACCTGATATGAAAATTCATTTAAGCACTCAAGCAAATAATACTAATTGGATGAGTGCAAAATTCTGGCATGATAAGGGCATAAATCGAATAATACTTGCTAGGGAGCTTTCTTTAAATGAAATCTCTGAAATAAGAGAAAAGGTACCAGATGATCTGCAGTTGGAAGTATTCATACATGGTGCCATGTGTATATCATATTCAGGCAGATGTCTTCTTAGTAATTATATGGCAGGAAGAGATTCAAATAAAGGGTCATGTGCACACCCATGTAGATGGAAGTATTTTTTAATGGAAGAAAAAAGACCCGGAGAATATATGCCTGTATTTGAAAACGAAAGAGGCACATTTATTTTCAATTCAAAGGACCTGTGTATGATAGCGCATATACCTGAAGTTATAAATAGCGGAGTAACCAGTTTAAAGATAGAAGGTCGCATGAAAAGTTCCTACTATGTAGCTACAGTAGTTAAGGCATATAGAGAAGTTATTGATGCTTATTATAATGATCCTGATAATTATGAATTTGATCCCATATGGTTGGAGGAAATATCAAAGGCTAGCCATAGGGAATATACTACCGGATTTTATTTAAAAAAACCGGGTGGAGAGGATCAGATATATCATACAAGCTCTTATATAAGAGAATATGATTTTGTAGGGGTTGTCCTGGAATATGATAAAACTACAGGAATTGCTAAAGTTGAACAGCGAAATCGTATGTTTGTAGGAGATGAAATTGAGGTAGTAAGACCTAGAGGAAGATATTTCAAGCAGAAAATAAGCAGTATGAAAAATGAAGAAAATGAAAATATTGATACTGCACCTCATCCTCAGATGATTGTCTACATGCCTATGGAACAAGAAGTAGAGGAATATACGATACTAAGAAGAGAAGCATGAGCACTACACCGCTTATTTCCCTTCTACAAACCACCTGCCGTCATCCTCAAACCATAAATATGTTTCTTTGCCATAAATGCGACATTTGTAGCGGATGCCACGTCCTCCCACTTTTAAGGAAGCAGCCTTTCTTATATCAGTAACTTTATCGATTATGTACTTTCTTCCGTCCTCCCATGTAATTGAAAGAGGAACTTTTTTGCCGTCTCTTGTGTACTTGACAATAACTTCTACAAACACTTTTCTCATAAAGTACCACCTTGCCTAAAATAAGGTATGGGATGTATAACATTTTCTTCAGCGGGATTACCGTTTAATGAGCTATCTTTAAGCAGCAGCGCTCTCTGAACCGAATAATGACCGTAACGGGCTCTTATTTTATCAATACTGGATTCTAATAGCTGCCTTTTTGTTCTGGTATCATCTTCAAAAAAAGAAAGCTGTATATATGAATCTGCGGTTATCAGCTTGCTAACCCTTACTCCTAACAACCTTATATTTTTTGACCAGTCCCAGGATTTAAGAAATATTTCAAGGGCCTTTTCTGCTATTTCTGCTGATATTGAAGTATAATAAGGGAGTTGTCCCTGTCTGTCGATGGTTTCCATATCCGAATCCCTTATTGTTATTTGTATTGTTTTGCCCTTAAGATTATGCCTTCTTAAACGTTGAGCAACACTATCCGCAAGTACATAAAATAATATTTTAACATCTTCGTTACAGGTAAGATCCCGTGGTGTTGTAAGAGAATTCCCGATACCTTTTATTATAGGCTCATGGCCTGCTCTTGTCACAGAGCTATCATCATAACCATTGGCAAAAACCCACAACATCTCTCCCCATTTGCCCAAATGATGTATAAGAAACGAAGGTGTAGTACGAGCTAGATCTCCTATAGAAAGTATACCTGCTCTATTAAGTTTTACTTTTGTTGAAGGTCCTACATACATTAGATTACTTACGGGAAGGGGCCATACTATATCCTTGAAATTACATTCGGTTATTTCTGTAACAGCATCCGGCTTCTTCATGTCTGAACCTAATTTAGCAAAAATTTTATTGTAACTTACGCCCACTGAAGCGGTAATACCTAACTCTTCCTTTATTTCTTCCTTTATTTTAAATGCAATATCAACTCCATAACCAAACAATCTGACACTGTTTGTCACGTCAAGCCAACACTCATCTATACCGAAAGGTTCTATTAGATCTGTATATCTTTTATATATATCAATAGCTAACTTGGAAAATCTAAGGTACAAAAGATAATTCGGTCTCACGATAACCAAACTAGGACATTTCTTTTTTGCTTCCCAAATAGGCTCCCCGGTCTTAATATTATATTTTTTAGCTATGTAATTCTTTGCAAGTACAATACCATGTCTTGTGGATTGAGAACCACAAACGGCTACCGGCTTATCACGTATATCTGGATTGTAAAGACACTCCACACTGGCATAAAAATTATTCAAATCACTGTGAAGAATTATTCTTCCCAATTAATACCACCCTTTCTCAACACACGGGGACGGCTTCTATACACCCGAACTGATGTTCGTAATTATATTATATGCCACAAAGAAAATTTTGTAAAGGGTGTTTATTAAATTTTTCTTGTAATGTTAATCTTTTATATTATATAATATGGTTATTGAAATATGAGAATGCCAATGCAAAAATATTGAAAGGTGGTGCTAAGTAAAATATGTTAAGCCGGCGTGAGTTGAAAAGAGCGAGAATAATTAAAATTGGGTTAGTTGTTATTGGAATAGTATTAGGCATATTTTTACTTTACAAATTAAGCTTTTACGTTATGCCATTTATTATTGCATTTATAATTGCTTCAATAATTGAACCAATTATTAGATTTCTAATGAGAAAAGCTAAGATGCCTAGAAAAATTGCAGCTCCTATAACATTATTGTTTTTTTTATGTTCTTTCGGAGTGATTATCACATTAATTGTTATAAGACTTATTAATGAAATAAAATCAGTAGCAGTAATTCTTCCTGATATTGCAGCAAATCTATATACGGATATCACTATATGGGTAAATAAAGGCATTGATATATTTCAGTGGCTTCCTCCTGAAGTTACTGACAATATAGGAAGTGTTCTATCAGATGTTTCTAAAAATCTGACAAACCTTTTAAAATCAATTACTAAAGGTGCATATGTTACTGCTGTATCAATACCTGAAGCCTTGTTATTTACAATAATCACTATACTTTCTACTTTCTTTATTTCAAATGACAGGGAAAAAATTTCAAGGTTTTTCACTGCACAATTCCCTAAAAGATGGATTGACAAGGCAAAAGATATAATTAACGATATGTTTTCAGCCCTGGTGGGGTACTTAAAAGCTCAACTTATTATTATGATGATTACATTTGCCGAATTGTTTATAGGTTTTACTATAATACGAGTAAGGTACTCTCTATTATTAGCTTTTATTATAAGTATCGCGGACGCACTACCCATATTAGGTACAGGTGGATTTCTAGTACCTTGGTCAATATATTCTTTTTTTGCAGGGAATATCAGAATGGGTGTTTCACTGCTTATTTTATATGGTATTGTACTTATAGTTAGACAATCGATTGAGCCTAAAATAGTAGGAACCCAGATAGGGGTGTATCCGTTGGTAACACTTATGGCAATGTATAGCGGACTTAAAATTTTCGGATTTATAGGATTAATCTTAGGACCGATACTAGTGCTTGTTATAAGAAATATTATGGTAGGAATACTAAAAAATAGAACTATTAAAGATCTAATTGAATCAAAGGAAAAACCAACCTTCTAAATCTCTAACCTCTAACATTTAGTATCTAACATCTATCTATTTCAGGTTTTAATTCCATACTCAACTTCTTAATGGCTTTTTTTTCAATTCTGGACACATATGACCTTGATATACCAAGCATCTTTGCAACTTCTCTTTGCGTTTTAACGCTGCCATTACACAATCCGTATCTTAGTTCAAGAACAGTTTTTTCTCTGCTTTTTAATACAGATTTCATTAAATTGTACATTTTTTTAACCTGCATTTTTAGTTCTACTTTATCTAACACAGATTCATTATCATTTTCAATAACATCAATAAGAGCAATTTCGTTGCCTTCCTTATCTATACCTATAGGATCCTGGAGCGAAACTTCATTTTGAATCTTTTTAGTAGATCTAATTTGCATAAGAATTTCATTTTCAATACAGCGTGCAGCATATGTTGCAAGCCTTGCACCTTTTTCACTATCAAATGTAGAGATAGCTTTTATTAAACCAATTGTACCTATAGAGATCAAATCTTCGCTATCATCTCCATAATAGCTATACTTTTTTACAATATGAGCTACAAGCCTCAAATTTCTTTCAATAAGTATATTTCTTGCATCTTCACTTCCATTTTTATACTCTTGAAGATACTTACATTCCTCTTCAGGTGTTAAAGGTTGTGGAAAGGAATTCGGGCTTGAAACATACCCTAATAAAAAGAATACATTGCTGATAGTTTCTAATAATGTGCAAAAAATGCCAGCCAACAAAAAAAGGCACCCCCGTAAAATTTGCTACTTTATAATTATATGAGGTAGCCCTGTATATTGTGCTTGTACAAGAAAATTAAAATCCTTTTTTCATAATTTCCCAGGCAATTTCCTGGAATATTGGACCAGCAGTTTTACCACCAACTTTACCATTTTCTATAAATACTGCAATTGAGTATTTAGGATTTTGTTTTGGAAAATATCCAACAAACCAAGCATGTACTATACTTTCACCATCTTTATACTGCCCGGTTTCTGCACTTCCTGTTTTTCCGGCAGCACCACCATGCTCTTCTAAATCTATCATGGTCCCTGTGCCCTCTTTTACTACAGATTCCATTAAATCCTTTATCTTATCAGCAATGTCTTTATCAATAATTCTCTTTCCTTGTTTTTTCCTAATATCTCTAACCTTGTTACCATTTTTATCTATAATAGCGTCTACTATATTTACTGTATTTTTAATTCCACCGTTAGCAATTGTTGCTACTATATCTGCCGCTTGTAATGGTGTAGCCATAATTTCGCCTTGTCCTATAGACATATTAGCAATATCACCGTTGGAAAACCAGGTATCAATTGAAGGCAGATTACCGGCAGATTCTTCTATTCCTTGATTTCTAATACCAACAGCCTTTCCCAACCCAAATCTTTGAGCCATTTCAATCAAGTTCTTACTATTTATTTCAAGTGCTGCATTTATAAAATAAGTATTGCAGGATAAGGCGAAAGCTCTCTTGAGATCAAGAAAACCATGTCCACCATCTTTATGGGAATAACATTTAAATTCCAAATTCCCTACTTTAATGGACCCACTACAAAAATATTGTTCCTCCCAACTATCCTTATGTTCAAACATTACTGCTGCATCTATTATTTTAAATATAGAACCAAGATTATAAGAAGCAACGGCTCTATTAAACAATTCATTATCTGTGCTATTTAAATAAATACTTACATCATTTTGATCGAAATCCGGCTTACTGGCCATAGCTAAAATGTCTCCCCTATTCACATCTTCAACTACAATAGCTCCCATTATATTATTTTTATCCATTACATCCTCAACTATTTTTTGTATATGATAGTCTATAGTAAGTCTTAAATTCAGCTTATTATTTTCTCCTTGGGAACTTATTAAACGGTATCCCATTCCTTGTAAAATATTGTTCATTCCATCAGTAACAACGCCTAATGTATGCCAACTATCACAAGAGAGGGTCTTGTTATAAAAAGACTCTAATCCGGATTCTCCGTTACCATCAATTTTATTAACATATCCAAGAACATGTTTTGCTACTGAATTAATATCATATCTGTTGAGAAAATTAATAATTGAAACTCCCCGGGAATTTAAATCCTTAATAATATTTTTGCCTTTTTCATCAATTTCCAACAAAATAGGCTGCTTTTTTCTCCCAATTTCCTCCTCAAGGCTTTGAAAATCAATGTCAAGTATTTGGCAAATTTTCCACAATTCATTTTCATGTTCTTTAAGTATCAATGGCTTTAATACTATAATATGTTTTTCACTTCTATTTGTAAGGGGTATGCCATTTCTATCAAGTATATTTCCTCTTTCTTTTATAATTTGGGAATTTACAATTCTCTGTGCTGAAGCAGCCCGTGAAAGCTTGTTCTTTTCGTTTATCTGAAGATTATATATTCTTGTAGTCAATATTATAAATAGTACAAAAAAAACCAAAAGTATAATAAAACTTCTTTTTGTATTCATAACAGGTATAAAACCCTCCAAATCCTCTTTTTATAAAGTTTTCCATATAAGAAGAAGTTTTATTCCTTCTAATTGAATATTCAGTTTCATACTTTATATTCATGCTTCATATTGATATCTTATATATTATACCTAACCTTTAATGGAGCCGATCATTACGCCCTTTACAAAATACTTCTGCAAAAATGGATATACAGCAATAATAGGTATAACAGATACAATAATTGTTGCAAATTTCAAGGAATCCTCATATACCGCAGAATCTCCGCTGGCATATTCATTATCAAGAGAACTGCCCTGAATTATAATACTTCGCAGAATAACCTGTAAAGGATATTTCGATTCGGTATTTAAGTATAAAAATGGTTCCATAAATGAATTCCAGTATCCGACTGCGTGAAACAAACTCATTGTAGCAAGTATAGCGCTGGAAGTCGGAATAACAAGATAAAAAAGTATACCAAAGTCATTAAGACCGTCAAGCCAGCCGGAATGCTCAATTTCCTCAGGAAAGTTTGTAAAAAATGTTCTCATGACAATAAGATTCCATGCACTTACTGAAGAAGGCAGAACTACAGCCCAGATAGTATCAAGAAGCCCAAGACTTTTTACTACAAGATATTTTGGGATCATACCTCCACCAAAAAACATAGTAATAACAATTACAATATTGAAAAACTTAAAGCCAATCAGTCTTTTGCTTTTACTTAATCCATAAGCTCCAATGGTTGTAAGTATCATAGATATAGCTGTTCCAAGTATAACATAAATAACTGTATTATAGTACGCTGTTGCTATTCTTTTTTCTCTAAAAACCATTTTATACGATTCAATATTAAAACCTTTAGGAAAAAGTATTACTTCATTACGCATAACACTAAGTTTGTCCGATAATGATACCGAAGTCATATAAATGAACGGATATATGGTAATCAATACCATGAATGCTAAAAAAGCTACTTTGAAAACTGTCCATATTGAGATTCTCTTGATTTTCAACTGATTCCCTCCTGTTACCATAAACTGGTTTCATTAACGCGTCTGGATATATAATTAGCAGATAATAGAAACAGAATATTTACTACAGAATTAAAAAGTCCTATTGCTGTTGCATAACTCATTTGCCCACTTTTAATACCGCTTCTGTAAACATATGTTTGAATTACATCCGATACTTCAAAATTTATTGTTCCTTGCAATAAGAACGCTTTTTCAAAACCAACCGACATAAGATTGCCGGTTCTTAGTATAAGCAATGTAATAATTGTAGGCGCGATACACGGGATATTAATATGAATTATTTTCTGTAGTTTGTTTGCGCCGTCTATCATTGCCGATTCGTAGAGCGAAGGATCAATATTCGATAATGCAGCAAGATATATTATTGACCCCCAACCAATCCCGGACCATATGCCGGAAGCTATATAAATACTTCTAAAATACTTTGCATCAGACATAAAATTAACCTTATCAAAACCTAAGGAAGCTATTAATTTATTTAATATTCCTGTACTAGGCGATAAAAACATGGTTAACATACTGACAATAACTACTGTTGAAATAAAATGGGGCATATAAGTTATAGTCTGAACAAATTTCTTTCCACGTTCATTTCTTACTTCATTCAAAATGAGGGCAAATATTATCGGAGCAGGAAATCCCCATAAAAGGGAATACAAAGACAATAGAAATGTGTTTCTTATTAGTCTCCATGCAAACGGATATTCAAAAAATGTTTTAAAATGCTTAAAACCAACCCAAGGACTAGCTATATAGCCTTTAAAAGGAGAATATTGCTTAAAAGCTATTGTAATACCATACATAGGCAGATAATTAAATATAAAAAAGTATATCATTACTGGCATAACCATTAAAAGAAGATATTTACTATCATTTAGTTTTTTTAGAAAACGACTTTTTTTAACAGGAACAGCTATAGTTTTTTCATTCATTGAAGCTTCACCTCCGTAAGTCGCCAGGCACATGAAATGTGCCTGGCATGATTAAGTTAATGTTAGGATCCTGTCTGCCTTTTGAACGCATTACCAAGTACATTAAGGTAATCGTCAAGTCCAAGTTCTTTTAGTTCTTTAACATATGCATCAAACTCTTCAAGAGGTCTTTCCCCGAGAATGAATTTAGCGGCATTTGCTCTGTAATGATCTCTAATTGCAAGTCCTTTAGTCTTATCAATTTCATCTTCTTCCTGATTCAGAGCAGCTATCGGGATCTGGATATCCTGGTATTTCTGTGCCAGCATATCTGCTTCTTTCAATTGAGGACTAAAGTTCGCAGCATGTGAGTTATAATCAAAGAAGAGATACATACCATTTGTTGATAGTCCATATTTTTGACGCAATGTAGCTGCTGATATCTCTACGCCTTCTATGGGTTTCCATCTACGTTCACCGTTAACAATCTCATAAGTAACTCCTTCTTCTCCCCAGGAAAGAATATCCTTTCCTTCATCTGAGTACATCCAGTCCAAAAACTTCAAGGTATTTTCCTGATTTTTTCCCGCACAAGGAGACATAACAGTATTTGATTCGCAAGAAAATCTTAATTTTTGCTGTCCATTCTTTCCGAAAGCAGGTGGCGGCATGTAACGAAAATCTACTTCAGGATTTTCATCTCTCATCGGGTTACCAAAAGTATCTACCCGTGCTATATAATCCAATGTTAAAAATGCGTTACTTGTAGTTACTATTTGTGTCCACTGCTGAGCTGTAAGAGTATGCCAGTCCATAGGGATGAGTTCTTCCTCATATAGTTTTTTATAATATGCCAGCATATCTTTGAAGTTTTCTTCACTAGGACCGAACTTCCAGACCTTTTCATCCCAGTCATAATATTCGGTATTACATGTTCCCCAGGCAGTTGCTGCCATCTTAAAATGTGTAAGGTTTTCTCTAAAGGTGAGGGGGTAACTTTCAGGATAAAGTCCCTTTAATTGTTTCAGAACATTATAGAACTCATTTTCATTTGTCGGAAGTGAGATATTATGCTTGTCGAAGATATCCTTTCTATATAACCATCCTCTAAGATTGGTATTTCCTATACCGTAAATCGGAAAGCTATAAAGAGCCCCTTCAGCCGACATGTTGCTTATTACACTGGCTTTGCATTGTTCATTAAATTTTCTGAAATTAGGCAGTTTATCCATATGATCCAATATGTTCACAAATGCACCTTCGGGACCATATGTATTAGCTTGAGCAGCAGTGAAATCCCATATGATGTCGGGAAGATCGGTTGAAGCCATAGTGATATTGTACTTATCAATCCAACCTGTAGACGCAACCGCATCCATCACTAACGTAACATTGGCTTTTCTTTTTATTAGATCAAGCACATACCAATCTTCTTGAAATGGCCAGCTATCATGATAAGGTGCCATTATTGTAATTTTAACAGGTTCATCAAACAAAATAGCTGGTTCTATTTCACCTGTTGTTGAATCAGTATCAGCCGCAGTAGTAGTATCCGTAGTATCAGACTGTTTATCTTTTTGGACACATGACGCAAATGACACTATCATAACTACCATTAACATTATTGCCAGAAGCTTTTTCATATCATATTTTCCTCCTGTACTAATTAATTTTATCGGCACTCTGCAGAGTATCTATTTTTATTATATGTACACGTATTTCAGGAAGCAATAGTCATTGCTAATGAAAGTGGTCATTTAATTTAGTAATATGAATAATATATAATAGGTCTTATTAGGCTTTCTGCTGTAATACCAATAACTTGCGGTAATTCGAGGTAGACAAATTTTCAGGTTATGGACATTTTTATTTTAGGTGCATATCTGCATCATAAATCACCATGACCCGATGTAGTGTTGATTTAAATTGATGAACTACTTTTTACTTCTTCCCTTCGAAAGCATCAGAGAGCTTGGCCATAAAAGCGATTTTTCGGTCAAGTTTCTATCGCATCGATTGTTCTGATAGACTTCGTCTATATTCATTTGGAGACTTGCCTGCATATTTTCTAAACGACCTGTTAAATGTCCGCAAGTTTGGTATACCGACCTTCAGGGCGATATCCTTAACCTTTGCTGAAGATTCTTCCAAGAGTTTTATAGCTTTTTTTATTCTATATGAATTAAGATAATCAATAAAATTAATACCGGTTTTTTCTTTAAAATAGGAAGAAAGATACGATTTTGATATATTGAGGTTTTCTGAAAGTAAGTCAAGGTAAATCTCCTTATCATAGTTTTTACCAACATAATTCTTTATATAATCCACTATATAATCACTTTCTTTTTTATATGCATTTATGTAGTTAATGCATATAGATAGGAAATTAAGGCACGATACTTTATAATCTTCAATAGTAGCACATTGATTGAAAGCAGAATATGTGTCAGCTAGCTTAATTCTTTTAGGTATACGGTTATAAAGCTCCATGAAGACTGTATTGCAGCAGCTGACTATCTTATTACATAATAGCTTCATATAGAAGCCGGTGACTTCTTTCTTATAATTAAAGTCAAGGATTTCAGTGATCAACTTGGTGGATTCCTGTAACATTCCATTTTGAACAGAATTTATAAATTGATCCTGTTGCTCTTTAGAAAAGTAGTAAATACTAGGGTCATTATTAATAGACTCCTCTGTTATGAATTGGTTTGAACCGGATAATCTCCTGTGTTCCGCTATTTTCATGGCTTTATTGTAAGCATTTTTTAATTCGGAAACATCACCGTATTTTTCAGTACAGGCTACAGTAAAAAAGACATAATCTTCCTCAGCTTTTAGTTTGTTTAGAATTTCGTTTATGTAATTGTGAATGTTTTCAGAATTGTCTTTAACATTCACAATAGATACTATTTGATCACCGCCTACCTGGAATGTAATAGAATTTCCAAAATAGTTATTTATATAATTCTCAATCAATTCCTTTAAAAAGAAGGTTCCTTTTCCTTCAGACTCAAATATATGATCGTAAAAAGTGGGTTTGTAATGGGCTTTGAAATAAATTACTACATAATCATATATATTGTTTATATTAGCTAATTCATCCATAGTGTGTGGGTTACCCACAAAAATATCAAGCATTTTTACTTGGTATGAGAATGTTTTTAAAAGTGAATCCTTTCTACTGATATTTTTTTCATAGATGTTGTTTTTTTCAATTAGACTTTTTATATTGCCGGCTATACTTTTGAAATCTGAGGAAATATTATATTCCTGATTGTTTTCCTGCATTTTGATCAATTGTACTATTTGCTTTACAGGATTATTAAATCTTTTTACAATGTAAAGAACAATAAGTCCACTTACTAAAACAGAACATATTATAATGAATTGAATCATTACCAAAATTTTATTAATTTGCTGTTTAACAGGAACATTTGAATAAAACTTATAGTAATTAAGTTCATTCAAACTGCCTTCCAAGGCAAATATATATCCGTTATCCAGCTTGGAATAAGAACTGTCTGTATTTAGTAGATCCTTATTAAACGTGACTTGATTAGTTGATTTAGGAAACAATAGCACACCATCTTTTGTAAACAGGAAAAGATCCTCTGTAAATCCGGATCTGGCCGATTCCAGCAATACATTTACATTAATTAATGCCACCATGATAAATTTCGAGTTGTTACTTTGCTTAAACGCAATGGGCATAAGGTAATTATTTGGTTGAGCTGCGAATGTGGAAAGATCGGCAAAATAGTCTGCAGGATAGAATTTGAATGAAAAACCTTCATCCATCATCTCCTGTACCCAGAAATCTTTATGATATGTATTGTTGTTAAAGAAAGTATTGAATTGCATCTCGTTGGGACTTAATAATTGCATCGGAGTTTTTATAATGATAAATATTTCACTTATATATTTATGAGTTAATTTGAAATTATTAAGCTCACCTTCTATAATGCCGTATTTATAGGGTGATAAATATGAACCTCTAAGATCATGGTAGAATTTGCTGAAGGTGTTTAAAAAAATATCGTCTTTTATTTTGTAAAATATACTTTCTAACTCATTAACCAGAATTTGCAATCGGGAGTCAACATTTCCAGTTATTTCGGATTCCATACTTTTTTTATATATTTTGTTTGTAAAAACATGTGAAGATGAAATAAGTAGTATTATTAATAAAAAGCTTGAAAAAAGCCTGATAAACAAGGCGTTTAAACAGAGAATTTCCTTTATTTTTTTAGGCATCTTGTTCCCTCCTATATCAACAGCTAAATAATGAAAAGTTTGAGAGCACCACTTCCTAATGCCATAAACTTAAGCGGTAAATGAATATAGGCATTACCCAATATCCTTTATTTTTTAAGCATTTCTCACAATATAATATGGTTATCACCCGGAAAGTCGTGAAATGGCTTTCCGGGAGCAATCATATTATACTACAATTTTGTATGATAGTATAGTATGATGTTTACCGGGGAGCACATTTCATTTATTTGAAGAAAATATTGGATATGTTTGGGGTGGAATTTAGTTTTTCAATTAAGTTCGATCAGAAAAATCACAAAAATTTCCGCAAAATAGTTGATAAAATAAATTCTATGTGTTATACTACATAACGGAAAAAACACAAATAAAAATACACACACAGTACGATTTATGGGAAGGTGCCGAAAGTTTCTGGTTTTTCATAAAGTTGACTGCTGTGGAGGTATAAAACTATATTAGGAGGCGTTTTATGTCAATTATATCTATGAAACAATTACTCGAAGCAGGGGTACATTTTGGTCATCAGACAAGAAGATGGAACCCTAAAATGGCAGAGTATATCTTTACTGAAAGAAATGGTATCTACATTATCGATTTGCAAAAAACTGTAAAAAAGATAGAAGAAGCCTATTTATTTATTAGAGAAATTGCTGCAAATGGAGAGGACATCCTATTTGTAGGAACTAAGAAACAGGCTCAAGATTCCATTAGGGAAGAAGCTGAAAGGTGCGGACAATTCTTTGTAAATGTTCGATGGCTTGGAGGAATGTTAACAAACTTCAAGACTATACAGGGTAGAATAAATAGGTTGAATGAATTAATAGAAATGGAACAAGAAGGAATATTTGAAGTTTTACCCAAAAAAGAAGTAATAAAGCTTAAAGGCGAAATGGAAAAACTTGAAAAACATCTTGGCGGAATAAAAGAAATGAAAAATTTGCCTGGAGCAGTATTTATTGTAGATCCAAGAAAAGAGAGAATCGCTGTATTAGAAGCTAGAAAACTGGGTATACCTATAGTTGCAATTGTAGACACAAACTGTGACCCCGACGAAGTGGATTATATAATACCCGGAAACGATGATGCAATAAGAGCAATTAAACTTATAGCCGGTAAAATGGC
>CAZEYH010000030.1:0-3141 GCA_964515895.1 uncultured Clostridiaceae bacterium
CAACATAATAGCCTACATATCCTAAAACAAATTTCATATTAACTTTGTTAATTACTGTATTAATTATTACACTTCTCTTTGAAAATACAGGAACTTTTAGAAGTGTAGGAATTATTACCTGAAAAATTGCTGCTAAAATTAAAAAATATTCAATTAGAAATTTGTTCTCACTTTCTGTAATTTTTCTTAAGATTGGTGTAATAATATATAATCCTACAATTATAAAAAGAAACCATAGATGATAATTACCGGTAATAAAGCTGATTACCATATGTTTTAATACTTCCTGATTGAAAGTATTATACTTAAGAATATTAGT
This sequence comes from uncultured Clostridiaceae bacterium, assembly GCA_964515895.1. Taxonomy (GTDB): domain Bacteria; phylum Bacillota; class Clostridia; order Acetivibrionales; family DUMC01; genus CAZEYH01. Next base: position 320 of record CAZEYH010000030.1, read on the forward strand.
AAAAATTGAATATATAGCAGACCAAAAAATAAATGATGTGACAATACGCAATATGTTTTTGCTATAAAGTTTTTTTAGAGTTAAAGATTTTTTATTGTCCAGTAGGAACATCCCGCTAATCATTACAAAAACAGGTACACTAAATCTTGCCATGCTATCATAAAAATTAAATACTTTCCATTCAAAACCGGATACAGGAACATTATGCCAATTACTTCCGGAAACATGAAGTATTACAATTACAAAAGTAGCAATTACTCGCAACAAATCCGCATAAATTAATCTTCGAGCTTTCATAAGTAATATTTTTCCTCCATTTCTAAAATATTGTTCAAAGTCTTTTTCTCTAATTTACGTAAATTACGTAAATTAGTTTCATAGCATTTATTTAACTCGTCAAAAGTGGTCATTTTTGTTGTAATTTAATAAATAATAACACATATTTTGTCAAAACTCAAACTTTTTAGTATTTTCTCATAACACAAAAAAATACATAAAAGTTATTGCATTCCTATAATTATATGATAATATTAATATAATAGTAAAATGTAGTATTAATTAGGTTTATATAATTATTTATCGGCAATATTATTAGTATAGAGTTATAATAATAATGCTTATCAATCTGGTAAAAGGAGTTGTTATTATTGGCCTTCGGACAGGACATCGGAATTGATCTTGGTACAGCAACTATTCTTGTTTATATAAAAGGAAAGGGAATTGTGCTACGGGAGCCTTCCGTAGTAGCAATTGATAAAAATACAAATAAAATTCTCGCAGTAGGTGAAGAGGCTAGAAGAATGTTAGGCCGTACGCCCGGAAATATTGTGGCACTCAAGCCACTAAAAGATGGTGTAATATCTGATTATGATATAACAGAAAAAATGCTTAAATATTTTCTTAATAGGGTACTCAGCAATCGTATTCTAAAACTGTTTAAACCTAGAATAATGGTATGTGTTCCAAGTGGAGTTACTGAAGTTGAAAGAAGAGCTGTTATAGATGCCGCAATACAAGCAGGAGCAAGGAAAATTTATCTTATAGAAGAACCTATTGCAGCAGCAATAGGTGCAGGTATTGATATATCAAAAGCTTGTGGTAGTATGCTGGTTGATGTAGGTGGAGGCACAACAGATATTGCAGTAATTTCTCTTGGAGGAATTGTTGTAAGTACTTCAATCAAAATTGCCGGAGATAAATTTGATGAAGCAATAATTAGATATATGCGAAAAAAACACAATATTATGATTGGTGAACGTACAGCTGAAGAATTAAAAATGAATGTGGGCACTGTTTATCCAAGGGTTCAGGAAGTTTGTATGGATGTAAGAGGCAGGAATTTGATAACGGGATTACCAAAAACTATAACTGTAAATTCGACTGAACTTATGGAAGCTTTAGAGGAACCTGTTTCATCAGTTGTTGAAGCTGTACATTCAGTACTTGAAAGGACTCCTCCCGAATTAGCTGCCGATATAGGAGACAGAGGCATTGTTATGACCGGGGGAGGTTGCTTGATTTACGGTTTGGACAAGCTTATACAAAAAGAAACAGGTATAAATGTAATAATTGCTGAAGATGCTGTTTCATCTGTAGCTCTTGGTACAGGTCAAGCATTAGACAGCATAGAAGAAATTGAATTCAGCTATGCATCTGAAGCAAGAATAAGACGTTAATTAATGTATAGTAAAAGGGTATTTTTTAAGATACCCTTTTTTAACGCATTCTGTAATTTAATAAACGGCATTATAATCATGCTTGTATATAAATGTTCTGCTATATTAATATTTTTACTGCTTACTTTACTACTATATTTGCTATATTAGTATTCTGGTAAATAGAGTTTGGGATCTACTAAAACATCTCCTTTTAAAACTTCAAAATGCAAATGGGGTTCTAGTGAAACCTCAAAGGTTGCAGTATCCCCGACAGAACCTATGCTCTCTCCCTGTGCTATTATTTGATTAGGTAAAACCATATCGAGAGATGCTAGGTTGCTATAGACCGATTTAAAACCATTTTCATGATCAATTATTATTGTATTTCCAAGTTTCGGGTCGTTTTTTAAGTCCAATATTACTCCATCTGCTACAGCTTTCACCGCTGTTCCTCTTGTTGCAGCAATATCAATGCCACTGTGTACTCTCCAGTCTTCTAAAGTCTTCGAATATACCAGCTTGTCCATGGCAAAGTCGCAAATGATATTCCCATAAACAGGCATAATAAAATCAGGATTTTCCACTTGAGCTTGCGTAACCTTCCCGGAAGCTGCCTGATCATCAGTATTTTCCGCAAATGTATCGCCATCTTCTCCTATCAAAACATCATTGTCCTTAGCAATATCTTCTTCATTTTTCGCAAGGAAAGTACTGCTTTCATCTTCATTAGGTAATTCAGATGCTTTATCCGGTTTTTCCCCTAACATATCGTTTACAACTACAAGTTCCTGCCCGTCTTGACCTAGATCTGCATCTATATCTGCATCTGTGTCTAGATCTGCATCTACACCTTCACCTACATCTACATCCATACCTATATCTACATCTGTGCCTTCATCAATTCCGGGATATTCTTTTCCAATATCAGCTAAGTAGTCCTCAAAATCTTCCGGAATAAAATTCTCGTCAGAATTTGTTAAAAAATTAAGAAATCTTAAATTTGGCTTTGTAAGTACTACTACTGTAGCACCAATTATTACTATGCCTAATATTAGGACAAGATAAAACCCTTTTCTGCTTAGGAATTCTAAAATGCCCTTGTTTGACCGTTTTTTATCAGAAAACAAATTTATTAGATGCGGAAGATATTGAGCTTCTTTGGGA
>CAZEYH010000030.1:3151-8459 GCA_964515895.1 uncultured Clostridiaceae bacterium
TAAATTTTTCATACTCACAATTTCCACCTCCATATAATATTGTTGCCGAATATGGCAACAATATACATATGGGTAAAAATATTTTATACTCAAATTCATGAACCTGCCAGGATATTTTCAACATTGTTTATTGTATCTAATTCAACTCCAAGGTAATAATATTTTATAATTTCCTCCCATGTTTTGCCGCTTTTTGCTAAACTGTTTGCCCCCCACTGGCTCATCCCCACCCCATGGCCATTACCATATGTTGTTATTTCTATCATTCCATCTTTATTTTTATTTAATTCAAAATTGGCAGATGATAAAGAAAACATTTTCCTAAAATCAGTTCCTTTTATTTCAATATCTCCGATTTTTATTGTTTTTACCCTTTCACCCTGCGTTCGCTCAATAATTTTCATGTCTTCAAATATAGTATTTTTATTTGCTTTCATATGAGGATAATATTCCTTTAAAGTATTATAAAATTCTGTTACTGATATTTTTAATATAGTTTTAAAAGATGGGCTGGCTTCTTCTCCTTTACTAATTACACTTTTAAGGTAATCAACAGGGTCTACATCCCATACTTCTTCTGCATTTTCAGTTTTACCTCCACTATTGGAATGAAATACAGGGTTTGCGATAATTCCTTTATATAGTATTACTATTTCTTCCGTTTCTTCCACAGCTTTTTTTATTTTACTCCAATATTCATCTGCAGAAGAGCTGTCCCATCTTTTTATCGCTTCTTCTTTACTTACCCAAGCTTGGCAATGTGAGAAATCTGTACAAATATCCGCATTAACATGTATATCATCTTTATCCCTATAAATACCCTTTAATCTCCCATAAGCATAAGTACGTGCAGCAACCGCCTGAGCCTTAAGTGCCTCAAAAGCAAATTCCGCAGGCATTTCAGCAGCTACAACTCCTGTTACATATTCTTCGAGTCCCATTTCTTTTACTTTGCCTTCTGATTCTATGTATACACTGATTTTAATATTATTACTTTCGCTTTCCTTTTCTTCCCGGCTCACTCCCTGTTTTTCATCCATATCTTTACCTTGACTGTCACTTTTATTAATCTGTTTTTCTGTGGTAGTAAAACTGCAACTTTTAACAATAAACATTGGAAGAATTATAATGACTGCAATCATTATAATTATATAGTAAACAATCCTCTTCATATTAACCCCAGCTATTTTTTGTAGTAATTATTTTCAACAAAGACTTTTAAGTTTACATTAATATATATTCTTCCAACATCTTTTTATGCAATATATAAGCTTGCTTATAATTCTTCTCTTTTAATATTTACCCCAAGTCCTTTCAATTTTTCATCAATACTAACATAACCTCTATCTATATGTTCGATATCATCAATTTCAGTTATCCCTTCTGCATTAAGTCCGGCAATTATTAAAGCTGCCCCTGCCCTTAAGTCTGTAGTTTTAACCTGTGTACCCGTTAATTTGCTTTTTCCTTCTATTACTGCGCTCCTACCATCAATTCTTATATTTGCACCCATTCTTTTTAACTCGGAAATATGCATGAATCTATTCTCGAATATAGTTTCAACAACCATACTTGTACCATCAGCCTTTGTCATAATAGAAGTCATTTGTGCCTGCATATCCGTTGGAAATCCGGGGTAAGGATGAGTTTTAATATCTACTGCTTTCAATTTACCATCCGAAATTATCCTGATAGTTGAGAGTTCCTCAGAGAGTTCCACACCAGCCTCCCTGAGCTTTGCACTAATAGGTTTCAAGTGATCCGGGACCACATTTTCTAATACTATATCTCCACCTGTCGCTGCAACAGCAGTCATAAATGTCCCTGCCTCAATTCTATCAGGTATTACTGAATGCCTTATTCCATTTAAACTTCTTACTCCGTTTATTTTTATAGTATCAGTCCCTGCACCTTTTACATCAGCACCCATAGATATTAAATATGTAGCTAAATCAACAATTTCAGGTTCAATAGCAGCATTTTCTATAATTGTCTGTCCATCAGCTAATACCGCTGCCATTAGAATATTTTCAGTAGCACCTACGCTAGGAAAGTCTAGATATATTTTAGCACCCTTGAGCCTTCCATTAGTCTTTGCTTCTACGTATCCATGTCCTTTGTCGATTTCTGCTCCCATAGCAGTAAATCCTTTAAGGTGAAGGTCAACTGGCCTTGAACCTATAGCGCATCCGCCGGGGAGGGGCACTTTGGCATAACCTATCCTGGCAAGAAGGGGACCTGTTATAAGAAAGGAAGCCCTCATTTTATTTACTAATTCATAAGGTGCTATTCCATTAATATTACTACCTGGAGTTATGATTAACAAATTATTCTCTTTTGATTTTTCAACTTTTGCACCTAAAAAGCTTAAAAGTTCGCACATAGTCTTTACATCATTCAAACATGGTACTTCCTCAAAATCGCTTTTCTTTTCAGTAAGAAGAGATGCTGCAATTATTGGAAGAGCAGAGTTTTTTGCTCCACTTATTCTTACTTTTCCTTTTAGTTCAGTCGATTCTTCTATTACAAATTTAGCCATTATCTTTTACCTCTCGTACCAAAATCAATTGAAAATAACAGGAGTACCAACCCATACGTATGTCTTTTTATTATATGTACTATATCTGAAAGCAATATGAATGTTAGTCTTATTTCCATTAACCTCAATGTAACTACCAATGTCAGGAGAATAAGCAGATACGCTGATTAAATTTTTTTTAGCAATTCCTTCTACCTTTTTAGCTTCTGCTGTATGAAATACATTTTTACATACCTCATTCATTCTTCCATGATCTAGCTTGCCTTCAAAATAACCTGTTATAAAACAATTAAATTCAGGTTTTATGTTATATTTTTTAAAAACACTTTCCACTATTTTCCCTATATCCTGCAACCTTCCATATGGTTCACTTCCTTTTATAACAAGAGCGAAAACCCCACCTTGGTACTTCTCATTAGTGACACTTGAAACGGTTTTAAATGATTCACTTTTAGCTTTCATACTTTGAATATCTATACTTTCTACATCTATTCCCTCAATACTTGTACTTTCTATATCTGTACCCTTTACATGGGCATACCCCGGAATTACAGGTTCTTTAGACACTTTTAATAATTTCACACATATGTTAATGTTTTCCCTACATTCTGTGTTTCCATTTAATTCCAGTTTATACATATAATCATTTTCAACAATATCCAAATAGCTTTCAGCGCTTCCGGAGTTTAAATTAATACCTAATCTATATGCTAATTCCACCATTAGTCTATTCAAGTATTTCTCATTTTGACACTCTTCACTTAAACTTGCTTCAAAACTCATTTCACTGTTAATAAAATGTGCACCCGAACTATTAAATGATTCAACTACTAGTTCTTCAGGCAAACATCTATTATTATGCATTTTTAAATAACATATTGTCAATACTAATATGACAATGAGACTCAAGTAAAAAATAAAATATTTTTTTCCCATGTGTATCCCCCTAAAATTAATCTCCATATTATACCTGACAAGAAATATGCCACGCATACAGTATGATTATTACCTTTAAAACAAAGTCATATACATTGAAAAAAATTAATATATAGCCTGAACTTGGCTTTAAATCACAATTAAGCAAGTGTCCCAATAAATGTAAAAGCGTTGATTATGCAATATTTTGCTTTATATGTTTTGAGTATTTAGATATATACTTTGATCCTATCAATAAATGCTTTGATTCTTTCAATCCGATTGGTTACATAGTTATTGACACTATTTATTATTTATTGTAAAATATGGTTATGTTTGTGGTGTGGATATTGTTACCAAGTTATGTTTTATTTAATTATTCAATTAGATAATTAAATATTGCAGATTTTATCAATGCTGCATTTTTTAGAAAGGTTATATATTACATTGGTAGGAACTGTTTTATTACTATTATTATTGGTGTTTGCTTTATTTAGTGATATTAAGACATATAAAATAAAAAATACCATAATACTGCCATTTATATTGATAGGTATAATTATCAACTTATGTGTTTATGGAGTTGAAAGACTACATACAGTTATAATAGGTATAATAATACCCATTATATGCCTTGTCCCTTTATATTCGTTAAAAATGCTGGGAGGAGGAGATATTAAGCTTTTCTCTGCAATAGGTGCCATTATGGGTCATAAATTTGTTATATCGGCTATTGGATTTTCTTTTCTATCAGGAGGAATAATTGCACTAATCATAATGCTTATAAGAAAAAACTTCAAAAAACGTTTTGTATACTTATATCAATACTTAAAAAATTGTTTCATGACATTATCAATTCAACCTTATACATATATAAATTTTGGTAGCAAAAATGCAATTACAGAAGATAATTCAGGCAGATTTCCGTTTGCCATTGCTGTAGCCTTCGGAACTGTTATAGCCCTTTTAGCAAAATAATTATATAAAACTCTGGTGTGAATCTGATGGGCACATTTAATTTGTTTGAAAAAAATATGCACTCAATGCACTCAATTTTAACTTAAACTTTTAATAAACTTAAATTTCTTATAATTATTATTTATTTGGTTACCAAAATATAAGAGGAAAACATAAGTCCTCCTCTTATATAACACATATTAACGAAGTATATTATATTACTTCCGTTATTTTCTTTGCTGTTTTATTAAGGTCTTCGGGCATTTTCTATAAATTAATTATGATAATCTTACATTTGATGCCTGTGGCCCACGTGGCCCTTTTTCTATATCAAACTCTACTCTTTGACCTTCCTCAAGCGATTTGTACCCTTCTGCATTAATTGCAGAAAAATGTACAAACACATCTTCTCCCCCTTCTCTTTCAATAAACCCAAAACCTTTTTCTGGACTAAACCATTTAACTGTACCAATCATTAAGCACTATTCCTCCTTCTTATGAAAAACTAGTTACCTCGGATAATGAATTTATATGCATTACCGAAGTGTTGCATCAAAATATTTAAATCTTCCATGATTCAAGTATATAATAAATTATGATGCTTCTAGATATATTATGTTAATATCAAGAGTTATTTATTCACCATTCTTTATTTATGAATTTTTCTTATTTGTTTTTGATGTTGTAATATCAGCTTCATGATAATTTTTGAAAATTTCAGTTCGAACATTACTAATCACGAGTTTTTTCGGTTATGTAGATATCCAATGCTTTTATTCCTCTAAAGGCAAGTTTAGAAAATATTACAAGCAGATAGATGGCTATTGCTGCACGTATAACTACTAATAATATTCCTAATCCCGACATAGCAGCTATGCCAATGCTTTCGGGAGAATA
>CAZEYH010000030.1:8469-13560 GCA_964515895.1 uncultured Clostridiaceae bacterium
ACACGCACAACCATTAATACTATACTTAATCCCGTCATAGCAGACATGCTGACTCCAAAAGGAATTTGAGAAGAATAGCGATAAGTATATGTAGAAATATCAGGACTCATGATATATCCTCCAATCGGTATTTTACTAAATATTTTACTGATAGATTTTACAAGTGAACTTAATTTACCAACAATTCACAATTAATTATAACATAGCCTTTATTTCAGCACAAATGAAATAAAGGCTATGTTATTTATACTTTCAATGTTGTTATCTTCAATGCTATTACCCTGTTAAAACTTACTCTTATCAGCCCATAGTCCTAAGGCCGGATTGCTGATGTAGAATATTTCTTCACCATCTTCTAACGTGTTGTAACCATCTTTTAGTTTCTTAGGGTCGTATTTTTTATAGGCTTCTTCCAGGGGCATATATTTAAAATTAACACCTTCAACTTCCTCTTTAGTCAAATTTTTCACCGCATAGGTAATTGAAAATCTACCATCAGAAGAACCATGGATGAGGTGAGCTGCAACAGATAGATTGTTTTGCAAATCCTCATTTTCCTTAGTAAGTTGAAGTACCTTCTCTCTTCCTACATATCCATATTTCCTAATAAGTACATCATTTTCATCATCTTCTCCAAACTTATTTACACCGGGTGCTAGTATAATCAATTCACCATCATCGGCAATTGCCATTCTTGTCCTGTAAACTGCCTTATTACCAAGCCATGTGCTTTTAAATTCCTTCTCATCAAGGAACACTACTACCTTTTTAAAAGGTTTTTCAACAAAAGTAAGGTTCTTTTCTTGGCTCAGTTTTACTGCTTCCTCCAGTATTTTCCTTTCCCTTCCTATAAACAACCCATGTATGAATACTTCATTTCCTTTCGCCGTATTTACTGTCAGAACATACATAAGAGGAATGTCCTTAATGAGGTTAAATTCAGCATAATCAAGAACTTTTCTTACAGGTGAATGATCCCTTCCCATAATTCTTTCCATGCCATAGAAAGCACCTAGCATGTGAGATTTATTAATAGTTGAACTTCCGCCACACCCTACAAAAATATTTTTACTATAGTTAGCCATTCCAATAACTTCATGAGGAACAACTTGCCCCATTGATATTATAAGATCATAGGATTTATCCAGCAAACGCTTATTTATCTCAATATCAATAGGATCATCTAGAAGACCTTCGGATACTTCTTTAACAAATTCCCCCGGTACTTGCCCAATATTTACTACATCAGTCCTCCAGTTATGTTCAAAAATTCTGTCCATAGGAACAGCATCACCAAAAAATTCCTTGCATTCCTCTTCGGTCATAGGTACATGAGTTCCCAAAGCAGGCATTATATCAACCTGACAACTATCTTTCAGCATTTCATAGTACATTGCTGTTATCTTACCGGCGCCTGAATGTGCTCTTGTAAAATCAGGAGGTATAAGCAGTACCTTTTTTAGACTCGATTTTTTAGCCTCTATCGAACATTCAAGGGCTTTCCTCAATTCTATATCGCTTATTCCTTCAGAAGCCTTTGATTTCATAAGTATTTCTATCATAATCTCCACCTCAATTAAATTCAGCTATTCGGTTTATAAATGGGGTACATTTAATTTTTCTTTTTTGCCTATTTTTTCCAAGGCGATTAAATGCACCCTGGTTCACTCTATATATCTTCGTGCACATTATGCACTATATCTCTTACATATCGTATCTGTTATACATCACATTTATTGCACACTATACCCTATCTATGCATTATACACTGTTGCAGAAGTCTTGCCTCCAAGACCTGTCCAGTCAGTATGGAAGAATTCTCCACGCTGCTTGTCTATCCGTTCATAGGTATGTGCACCAAAGTAATCTCTCTGAGCCTGCAATAAATTAGCCGGCAATCTTTCACACCTATATCCATCATAGTAGCAAAGAGCAGTAGTTAGTGCAGGCACCGGAATTCCATTGGTAATTGCCGCTGCTGTAACTCTTCTCCAGCTATCCTGAGATGATTCGACCTTTTCTTTGAAGAAAGGATCCAGTAAAAGGTTGGGTAATTCATGATTCTTTTCAAAAGCTTCTTTAATTTTCCCAAGGAATATTGATCTGATTATGCAACCGCCACGCCACATTAGAGCAATTCCACCATAATTAAGATGCCAACCGTAAGTTTGAGCTGCTGCACGCATAAGAGTAAATCCTTGAGCATACGAAACTATTTTTGATGCATAAAGGGCTTTTCTAATATCTTCTATAAATACCTTTTTATCTCCATCAAACTTTGGCGTAGGTCCTGTAAGAACTTTTGATGCTGCGACTCTTTCTTCTTTCAAAGCTGAAAGGCATCTTGAAAATACCGCCTCACCTATGAGTGTCAATGGAATGCCTTCATCTAATGCTGCAATTGCGGTCCACTTACCTGTACCTTTTTGTCCTGCAGTATCAAGAATTTTATCTACCAAGGGTAATCCATCTTCATCTTTGTATGCAAGTATGTCACGGGTAATTTCGATAAGATAGCTGTTGAGTTCTCCCTCATTCCATTCTTTGAAAACCTCATGCATCTCATCAGGTGACATTCCAAGAAGGTCTTTCATCAAATGGTAAGCTTCACATATTAGCTGCATATCTCCATATTCAATTCCATTATGAACCATTTTCACAAAATGTCCTGCGCCATTTTCTCCAACCCATTCACAGCACGGAGAACCATCTTCAACTTTTGCTGCGATTGCCTGTAGAATCGGCTTAACATGCGGCCAAGCATCAGGAGAACCACCCGGCATTAAGCTAGGTCCTAACAATGCTCCTTCCTCACCACCGGAAACGCCGGTACCAACATAAAGAAGGCCTTTATCCTCAACATATTTAGTGCGTCGTATGGTATCAGGGAAATGGGAATTACCCCCATCGATTATTATATCTCCCTCCTCTAAAAGTGGAATGATCTTTTCAATAAAATCATCTACAGGTTTCCCGGCTTTAACCATCAACATAATTTTACGGGGTTTTTTCAAAACTCCAACAAGCTCTTCCAATGAATATGTCCCAATTATGTTTTTGTCTTTACCCCGACCTTCAACAAACTTTTTTACTTTTTCAACGGTACGGTTAAAAACTGCAACTGTAAAACCTTTACTCTCCATATTAAGTACAAGATTTTCACCCATAACCGCAAGACCAATAAGTCCAATATCCGCTTTACTCATAATTAACTACCTCCTTCTGAATTATCTCATCCCAACCCAATGGGAATGAATTCTTTTTAAATTTAATTAACATTATTAGTTTTTACATTTAACCCTTTATTTCTTTTTCCATGGTGGTATTGATGGTAGATATTTATCAAACTCTGCAATTAGCTTTTCTTCATAAGCTCCTGCATATTCTCCTTTAATTAACTTATCAAGTCCTTCGTTATAAAAACGCTCCCAGCTATCATCTTCATTTCCTGGATTAATAGGATAGAAAAGAACATTGTTAGCTCTTGCTGCTTTTAAATCCCCTGGTGTATCGCCAATCATAAGTACTTTTTCATCCTCATATCGCTCATCTTTTGCATATCCTATACATTTTGTCATCGTGCCTATTTCCTCTCCTGCTATAATCTTAACATATTTTGAAATATCATGTTCTTCCCATTCCCTTACCAAAGCTTCCCTAGGTGTTGTAGAAACTACAATAGCATCTGCAAATTCAATCATTTTATCCAAACTTTCGCGTACAAACGGAAAAGGTGACACATTTCTAACAATTCTTGATATTGTATCGTTTACTGCCGTAGACCATTTCAAAGTTTTTGTAAGGAGAGGATCTTTTGTCTTCTCAACATAATCTTCAAGTGAAATATTATCAAGTTTAGTTTCCTTAACAATCCACTTGCGCAATGGATCAAGATTTGGGACCTCAAATCCACGTCTTTTAACTTCCTCCCTTTCCGCTAAAAGGTCCATAACATTTATTAAAGCTGGAAAACGATTTATACCTCTCCACTTTGAGTAGAGATTCACAAACTCTGCAACTTCTCTGGCATATTTCGAAATAGCCTGTAAATCCCATTCATTTATTATGTTAGGGATAAAACATTCCTTATGCTTAACCTCCATTGTATCAAAAGCACATCCGTCAGAATCAATACATATCAAAAAATTTTTCACTTTTTTCATTTCTTTAAGCCATTGTGAACTAAATTTCATAAAATCTCGCCTCCTCTATCTCTAGGGACGATCCTTTTTTATATCGGTCCTTTTTTGACACTTTTTAAGTAATAAAAGGCCAAGCCCGGGAAACATGAGGACAATTCTTGCTTCCACAAAATTACATTAAGCATTTATAATGGCTTCAAAAATAATTTCTAATTTTACTAAAGTACTCATCTAATTATATTATAGGTCAATATATTTGCAATTATCTTTGCATATATTGCTTGTATTATTGCAAATATTGCTGTATAATAATTTTTAAGAAATATTTTGGAAATGTATTTAAGAAATATTTCTTATTATTCACTAAATATGTCATGTGACAGTTGCTATATTACTTTTGATAGTTGCTGGGTACCTGTGATAGCTGTTGTGTCACCTGTAACTAATGTTGTATTTTGTGTGGAGGATGATATTATGCATACATACATTCATGACTTTACATCAAGACAATATATGATAACTCCTGATTTTGAATATTTCCATTATATTGATAGATCAGCTGCAGCCATAGAATATCATAATCATGATTTCTATGAAATTTATTTTTTTATTTCCGGAAAAGTAACTTACATAATTGAAGGAAAATCCTATAGATTAAAGCCCGGTGATATTCTACTTATTCATAACCATGAACTTCACAAGCCAATAATCGAATATGGGGAAACATATGAAAGAATAGTATTATGGGTTAATCCTGATTTTTTAAAAAAGCAAAGCAACAAAAATACTAATTTATCTTTATGTTTTAAATCCTTTTTCCCGGGAAAAACTAATCTTTTAAGACTAAGTCCTGACCTGCTCAATAAAATAGAAAATATTCTATCTAATTTTGAAAATGCATGTAGTAGCATGAGTTATGGAAGCAACATACTTAAAGATATATATATTA
>CAZEYH010000031.1:0-13520 GCA_964515895.1 uncultured Clostridiaceae bacterium
TGTTTTGAATTCCCCTGTTTGATAATTCCGCCCTGAGTGCATTTTCCAAATCAAATCCTATATAGGTTTGGCTCATGGCCCCGCTTATATATAAAGGTATATTGCACATAGCATTATGAATTATTCCCACCTGGGGTCCGTTGCCGTGTAAAACTATCACTTCACAACTTTCTTCTATGAGATCGATAATTTCAACCGCAATTGTTTTGACTATTACTTTTTGTTCTTCTAAATTGTTGCCCAGTGCGTTTCCGCCCAGGGCCATTACTATTCGTCTTTTCTTGTTCACGGTGATTTCCTCCGGTCGGCTTTCTTTGTTTGATGTTTGATAATGACGGGTGGGGGTGGCTCTGAACCTCCGGCATGCCGCCTTTTTGGTGCATTAGGAACCGTCCCCGGTGCACCCTTTGGTGCGCTAGGAACCGTCCCCACTGCACCTGCACAGGAAGTCGGTGTAGAATCCGTCAATTCCTTTGTTTATGTAGTATGGTATGTCTTCAATGTTGTTGATGGTATGGGTATAGGTGGTTACACCGATGTCCGACAGTTTTTGGGCCAGGTTTGTTTTTGCCCTTGTGTCCGCCATTGTTACCGCATAGAGTTCGTTGTTTTTGGCAAAGTCCAGTATCTGTCGGTCCGTGTACCATACTTGGTATAGTGAAAATATTATATCTTTAAAACCCAGTTCTTTGGCCAGGAAGTATTCGGATTTTTCATAGATTTGCACAATAAAGCGTTCCATGTATTCCGGATAGTTGTAGGATATAGTCATAAGCAATCTATCATTTCCTTCTTTTGTATCGGTTATAATTACCAACTCCGGATGTTCCTCCATCAGGTCTATTAACATATCCAGGTCCATCATGGTAAGACCGTGGGACATTTCACAGTTTATAAATTCATCCTTTGTTGCGGTTTTTAAGTTATCTCCCATCCAGGCCCTTGCACTATACCAATCATGCAGTAGAATATATTTATAATCCGAGGTTAACATAAAATCTACTTCTATGTAGTTATTGCCTTTGGATAAACTGTCCAGGATACCTTCTTTTGTATTGGTGATACCGTTTATATTTCCTCCCGCATGACTTATGTAGAAAGGTTTTGAATCCGATAGATCATCAGTTCCAAAGCCGTCTATTCTGGCGATTATTGTGTATACCTCCGCTCTGGAAATGTTTTTATCGGGATTGAATTTTCCATGTGCCGTTCCCTTAATCAAACCTATGCGGGCAATATTGTTTATACTATTTTCCGCCCAATGATTCTTTATATCGGAAAATTTATTATATATTATCTTCCTAAAGTCAGTATCTATATACTCCATACACTTATCAATCACTACTGCAAATTCCGCTCTGGTCAGTTTTTCAGTCGGATCCTTACGGTTTTCATTGAGTTTATCCGATAATCCGATATTATTTAAGTATTCCTTATATTCTTTGTCTTGTTCATTGTTTTGAAGGTTATCAGCATTGTTATTTGATTTTTCAATAATTCTTGAAATCAGTGCATCTACTTCTTCCCTTGATATATAGTCATCAAGTTTATATATCTCATCATTTTGTTCCTTTATTATTCCTTCTTCTATCAGATATACCACTTTGTTATTTGCCCAGTGGTCCGAAATGTTTTCTTTGGTTTTGCTTTGTGACAGCACTATCTCTTTACTCCCTATTATATTTATCAGTATCAGGAGTATAAATACAAGTTTTTTTATGCTGCCGTTTTTTATTGTTTTCAAAATAGGCCTCCTTTGTTTTTTGGTTATTATAAGCACAGGATAATCTATCCGAACATTTTTTGTTTGGTTTTGATTGTATTAAGTATAGAAAGAACCTGACGGTTTGTCTGTCTTTTAGTGTATTCAACAAAAAAATACAATTCCCTTTATTCAGTACATATATGTTTCGACAATGTTTTGGGAAATAAAAAAAGGCCCCTGAAAAATTGTTTTTTTGGGGAGCCTTGTTTGTTTTAATATCCGTCCGGATTCATTTCCTGCCATCTCCATGCATCCCTGCACATATCTTCAAGGTTTTTTTCCGCTTTCCAACCCAGTTTTTTATAAGCCTTTGTCGGGTCCGCATAACAAATTCCAATATCCCCGGGCCTTCTGGCTGTGAACTTATATAGTTCTACACAGGTGTGGCTTCCAATGTATCCTGCACCGCCTGTTATTAATATGGACATATATATTCAACCCCAGTTATGTATTAGACTTGAGCTTTGTTTGTAATTTTGTTTAACTTGTCTTTGACAGCATTTATCATCCAATCGACTTCGTCTATTTTAAGTAGGTAGATAAGAATAAAGTATATTAATGCCCCTGTTCCGGCAGAGATCAATAAGGCGATAAGTTCTTTTAGATTGCTGCCGTTTATATAGTTGGCAAGTGTACTGTCTAAAAAATATACTACAATTCCCATTACTGCGGAGGCAGATAAGGCCTTCAATCCGCATTTGACGGATTTGGAAAATCCAAAGGAACCTATCTTTTTTCTTAATCCATATAATAGATATAATGATGTACCAATTACCGATATTGATGTTGCCAAGGCCAAGCCCCTATGACCCATGGATCCTATTAACATAAAATTAAAAATAACATTTATACCGACTGTAACAAAACTGTTTATCATAGGTGTTTTAGTATCCTGTAGGGAATAATAAACCCTGGTTAAAAAATTTTTAAAAGCGGTACCGACTAATCCTATAGAGTAAAACACCAATGCTCCTGCAGTCATATATGTAGCTGTAGAATCAAACTCCCCCCGCTGAAAAGCTACTTTTACTATAGGATTTGCCAGTAACATCATTCCTACCGTGGCGGGAATAACAATAAGCAAAATAATATTTGTTCCCCGTAAAATAACATTTTTAAGCCCGTCCCTGTTTTCTTTATTTGCCTCTTGGGACAGCATAGGATATATTACTGTAGTAATTGCCGATATAAAAATACCTGTTGTTAAACTGCTTAATCTGTTGGAATAGTTTAAAGCGGAAATACTGCCTTCTGCTAATCTTGATCCTAAAGATTTATCAATTATTTTATTTATGTCATCGATACCCACACTTATAAGAACAGGTGGAATTAAATATATAATCTTTTTAACATACTTGTCTTTAAAATCTAATATATATTTGTACTTAAACCCGGTTTTTCTGATGCCCGGTATCTGAATGGTGATTTGTGCCAATACCGCCAATACGGATGTAACCATCAGGCCCTTTATTCCAAAAAATCCTGATAAGAATATCAGAAAGAAAATATATGTGAAATTTAAGGGAAATGCAGAAGCGGCGGATTCGGTAAACATTAGTTCACTTTGGAGATAGCCTCTGAATACTCCTACTATACCTGCAAAAATTATTGTAGGCAAACCTATTCTCATCATCAAAATTGCTAATTTAAACTGTTCTCCTTTAAATCCGGGTGCTAGTATTTTCATAATAACAGGGGCCAACACCCAAGCTATTATAATAATTACAACAGATATCAGCATAACGATATTAAGTAAATTGTTTGTATGTTCTTTCTTACTGCTTTTACCCTCCTTTGTCTCGATTTCGGATAATATTGGTATCATAATAGTACTGATAGATGCAGTGATTATTGTTGTAAATAAGGATACTGCAGACAGGGCAATAAAAAAGGTATCGGTAGCGGCATCCGATCCAAATTTCGCTGCAATTAATTGTTCCCTTATAAAGCCCAATATTTTACTGCTGAATGAAAAAATTACTATAATTAATGCCGATTTTGCAGCTTTTTTTGTTTGTGACATAAGCATCCCCCAATAATTTAACTAGTTTTGTTAATCTTGAATAGGTTTTTTGATTTGAATTTTAATAAGATATACAATTATATTTGTAGTCATATCTATATTTTAATTTTAAACATAAACAAAAAACTATCCGTCAGTTTAATCTTACTAGCAATTTATTTCGAATATTAAAGAACAATTAACACAATTTAAGTAATATATATAATAGGTCTCATGGAACAAAATTTCAATTCTATTTTTCATTTTTTGTTTTACTATACCAATGTTTTATACACATTTACATTTTTCAACACATATATTACCATTCCTAAAAAGTAACCAGCTTGAACAATTAAATATATTTTTTTTGCAAGATTTTTAACATTAAACTCACTTATTTTATGTATATCGTTATATTTTTTAATTCTGATTTTTGCGTTTTTCATCAACCTTTCCTTTTTTATTTTAAAATTTGTTGTTTCCAAATAACCCTTTAAAAAATAAATAATAATCCTTTTTATTTCGTTAATAGATGCACATCTAATATTAGAAATAACAATAGCGAAAATAAAATATATAATATCGACCTCAGGATAATCTGTTTTTCCATAACTTACCCCAGGATCTATGGCAACAACTTCTTTGATCCTATTATCAATTATTAGATGGGCGGGTTTAAAATCTCCGAACAAAACAACCTTGCCACCAGGAATTTCATTATAGAATCCCTGATGATATAATGCCAGCCATCGCCCAGCATGAAATGTAATCTGAGGATTAACCCTTATATATTTATCCATATGTTCGCCTGTTGCCACTTCCATAGTATACCTCGTATCATTGTTTTTATATTTTAATGGTTTAACCATACGATATGTCCAACCATCACAATTCGTTTCCCCAAAAACGTTATTTATTTTTTGAAGAATTTCGAACTCTTTCATAGCTAGATTAGGTGTTTTGAAAATTTTAGTAACTTCATTCCCAGAAAATATTAGTTTAGCCGTGCTACTTAATAATTCATACCTTTTTTCATTCATTTTATTTAACTCCTAACAATTTAAAAATATTAACACAGATAGTTACCTTGTATACAAATTCCCACACCATTACATACACCCGATGATCCTGAAATTTACGATTTATTTAGCAAAATAACATTCTATATAAACGGTCATAACTGAAACATTTGGATTTCTCCTATTGGATAGTAAATATACCTAAGATGGATATATAAATAATATACCAACGTACCGGATATTTACATGTGAGTATATGTATGTGTCATTTACCAAAAATACTTATTACGTGTCAATATCCATTTAAACACAAAAACCCAAAATGGAATTAAGGTTTGAAAATGCGAAAATACTTGATTATTTGCAGATACATAGAAAAAAAACATTGAAAGCAATTGTATCAAAAGAAATGCAAAGGGGTTTTTACTTGTTATAAAATTTCTCCAAACTGATGCAAATAAGTATCCAATACTAAACATTACTATCAACACACCTAAAAACGATACATCATTTGCAAACCATAAATATACTGTATGCCAATTACCTAATGCACCCCAGCCATAAGACTGTTCTATTTTGTATTGATATGTTCGTTTCATTACGTTGAGTCCTGTTAATTTTTGAACATTATACATAATAAAAAGAGAATTTCCTACACCAAAAGTTGGTTCAAAAGGTAAATTAAACGAAAGGGACAGACCATAATAACCTTGTGTTAAATAATCAGTAAAGGATGCCACAGTATCTCTGAGAAAAACAGGTGTGTACTTATAAAAAATGCTATTGTAGTTTATGCTGCTTTCTGGTAATTTCCCATAATATCTCCCAACTATATTTTTGGTAAAAAAATTCAAACAAACAGTCAATATCAGCACTATTAAAAAAATAGATAATATCCAACCTATCTTTTTTTTCATTTTTGTTTTTATGCATGTTGTATTTATATTTTTATTAGTCCCAGCCATGTGTAAAGGACTAGCGTATTTTATTGCTAAAATTGAAGTTATTAATATAATAGCTATATCAAAAATGCCTTTGTTAGAACCTCTTATTAACCATTTAAAAACTTCAATAAACAGTATTATTATCGCAATTGTTTTCTGGCTTTTTGTTGTTTTCCTCCATAACAAAATAGTCAAAGGGATAAATGCCCACCGATAGAATGAAGTTATGACAATAATATAATTAATAACTGTCCAAAATGTATTAGGTAAAACAGCAATACTTTCTTGATAGTTTATAGCAGGATTACCTAAACCTATGATTATTTTATTTATAACATCATTTATACTCATATGATATATTCCAGAATATATTATGAATTCTGGAATAAACGTTAACAAGGAGATAAATAAACACCGCTTATAAAAATTTAATATTATCTTGTTACCGTTTGCATTGCGTTTAATATTCTTATTATAATGTAATTTAGAACCAAATACATACCCGAAAAATAAAAACATATGGACACAAAATAAAAATATATACAATTTCAATTCATTTTGAGTCGGATAAAATTTTATTCCATATCTATATAAAAATATTGTAAATAAAGAATATACCATAACAAAACGCAGCGGTAAATAAAGGATCTTTTTTTCTATTTTATAATTGATTATTTTAGTATTGTTAGTATCCAAAATATGACCACCTCGAAAATATTTGCTTAGCGAAACCTATGGTAAAAAATAATTTTGTTGTATTCATATTAATTGTCTAATAAGTATTGTTCGGAACCTTAAAATAGCCTTATAATAAACATAAATTAAAATCTCGTATGAAAATACCATGCAATAAACAAATTATCTGTTGATATGAAATTATATTTAATTTTCCTTAATCATTTCTATTATTCTTTTTGCCTGAACAATGCTGTTTTTTTCCCTTACAACGAACTTTCTTGACCTTATTCCTGCTTCGTGTAATTCCTGTCTGTCTTTTTTTAGTATGTTATCAAGGGTTTTTGTCATTCCTTCTATCGTTTCATCTCTAAATATATATACATAATCTTGGTATTTTTTTGGCATTCCTTGAAGTAATGTTGTTACTGTTGGGGTACCCGATGCCATGTATTCCATGTTTTTTGATGGAAACGAATATTTTGTAAATTCCTCATCTGATGGCCTAGGGTTCACTAAGAGAGTAGCTTTCACTTGTTCCTGAACTACGTCTCTGTTAGGCACAACACCAAAAAATTTTATTCGATTATCTACTATTTCATAATTTCTGATTTCAGACTCCATTTCACCTGCCCCATAAAGCCACAACCTTGCATTATCATCATTTAATCTTATAAAGGCTTCAATAAGTTTCCCTACCCCATATTTCTTAAACAAAGCCCCTGCATAAATAATTATTTTTTCCTCATATTTGTCTTGTAATTTATTTGATATGCTTTTCATATTTATATCCACCAGACCTTCCATAACTATGTAAGGCCTACTCAAAGGATTCACAAGTTCATTCATTTGCTCTGTTAACATAATATAAAACTCATATTTACACATAAAATAATTACACAATCTTCTATATAAATTAGGGATTAACTGTCTAATTAATGATTTTTTTTTCGTAGTATAATATTGCATATGGTTTGGAATATCTGTAACAATTGCTACACTCTTTACACCAAAAAGTTTGGATGCCAAAAAAGCAGAAATTGATATAGATAGGTTTAATACGTCACAAATAATAATTTTCTCTTGTCCCCTTTTTTTATAAATCCACTTAACTGTGCTCATAAATCCACTAATAAACAAATTTATATGCTTCAAAAAAGGAATTTCAACAACATCTAAGTAATGATATATGCCATTATCATGTGTCTCCTTAGTTTTCAACTTCTTTACTTGCCTATTTGTCGATTTGTTCACAGGTGGTCTTGATAAAATATACAGATCACTAACTAAATTCATTAGGCCTTTGCTTAACAAACTATGAAATTTCTGTGCTTGTTGCTGTGGTTTAATAATGCTATTTTCGAATATCTCCTCGAATCTTTGATTTGAACACAAGGTTGAAACGTACAAGACATTCATTTTTTCACATCCCCGAAAATTTTTATTGCTAATCTTTTTATCCTGTTATAAGATCTTTTAACATTACTCTGAATCTATTATTTTGTTTAATAACAAATTCGAAAAAAAACTTTCTCCCTTGCTCATATTTATCCGCATCAAACTTCCTCAGATAACTATGTATTTTATTTTCAATATTATCTAATGAATTAATAATTAATCCTAAATTATGCTTTTTAATTTGTTCTGCTAAATACGTTCCTTCAAAAGCCACCATAGGTTTACCGTATATTGACGCATTATATAGTCTATTTGGCAATGCAGTTTCATTATTAATTCCATCATTATATCTTAAAACATTAATTATATCGCTGTCTAAATATAAATCCGCTTCGTCTTTTCTCTCATAGCGGCCTGTCAAGTATACATTGTTAATGTCATTGCACTCCAGATACTTTTGTATATTTTCGTTTATATCTCCTTCGCCATGAAAATACAAATCTATCTGATTGCTGTTTTTTAAGGAATTTATAAAATCAATATTTATTTGGTAATCTCTGATTGCACCTATGTATGCAATGTTAATTTTGTTTTCACCGTACTGCACCCCGGGAGTTTTGAGTTCATTTAAACTATTTATTTGTGTATTATGATTAATTATATATTTATTACTACTAGGAAGCCACTTCTTAAACCCCGGTGATGATAATACTGTGAATGAAGACTCATTGATTATATTTGCTATATTAAAATAATTAATCATTTTATGATGGTCCCTAATATCTATAACATAATTATCCTTAAACTCATTCATCAATATCCTCTTTAAAAGGATTGCCATTGGTACTCCAAATACTATAACCTTATCATATTTACCGGAATTTAAATGTTTAGCAGCAAACCTCTTAAATTTATAATAATCAAATAAACCCCTTTGATGCCCGGTCTTATTGTCCCTATAAATAAAACCTGATCTTTCTTCAATTCCAAATCGATCCCAATTGATAACATCATATTCTATATTGCTTTCCTCTAGCATAGCTTCATAATTCTCTACATAAGGCATGTATAATTTATTTGATGGACAGACTAAAACTAGCCCCAAACTACTCCCCCCAAACAACTCTATTCACATAATCAGTATAAGACAATATTATTCTTAATACTTTATCCGACACATTCGGCATACTGTAATCTCCAACCAATTTTAAAATATCCCCCTTTTGAGTTTCCAAAACCTCTAAACCCTGGAGTATTCTTTCTTTTTTCAACCCAACCATCATAACAGAAGCCTCTTCCATTGCCTCCGGCCTTTCATGTGCCTGTCTGATATTTAATGCTTTAAAGCCCAATATTGAAGACTCTTCACTTATAGTTCCGCTGTCACTCAGTACTGCCTTTGCCTTTGTTTGAAGCTTTACATAATCAATAAATCCCAATGGTTTCATTGTATTAATTAATGGATTAAATTTAATACCCTTAGTTTCTATCTTTTTTCTGGTCCTGGGATGTGTACTGACTATTATGGGCATGTTGTATTTTTCTGCCACTGCATTAAGACTATCAACTAAATCAGAAAAATTAGTTTCTGAATTTATATTTTCCTCCCTGTGTGCTGATACAACAAAATATTTTTCATCTTTTAGTCCCAGTCTTTCCAACACATCTGACTTTTCAATGTCTTCTTTTTTCGAATTAAGAACCTCAAACATCGGACTTCCTGTTTTAATTATTCTATCTGCCGGTAACCCCTCACTTATTAAATATTCTCTTGAAATATCACTATATGTTAAATTTATATCTGCAATATGATCCACTATCCTCCTATTTATTTCCTCAGGTACCCTTTGATCAAAGCATCTGTTTCCGGCTTCCATATGAAATATTGGAATATGTTTTCTTTTTGCCGCTATAGCACAAAGACAACTGTTCGTGTCTCCAAGTACTAAAAATGCATCCGGATTCACTTTATCTAAAATTGGATCTATTTTAATAAGGATATTACCTATTGTTTCAACTGCAGTACCGGTTGCTGCATTAAGAAAATAATCCGGTTTCTTCATGTTAAAATCTTTGAAAAAAACTTCATTTAATTCATAGTCATAATTTTGGCCTGTATGTACCAATGTATGATTTATTGCCTTTGATTCCTCTAATTTTTTAATAACCGCTGACAATCTTATAATTTCCGGCCTGGTGCCTACAACTGTCATAACTTTTAATTTCTTCATTTGCTGTTAAACCTCCAGATAATAAGTATCAGGATTTTCAGGGTCGAAACATTCATTGGCCCACATTATAGTTACCATATCTGTATCACCTAAATTTTCGATGCTATGTGTATACCCTATGGGAATATCTACAACTTCCATCTTATCCCCATTTACAAAATACTCCAATATTTCATCTGATCCTATTTTTCTAAAACGGATAACACCTTTACCGCTTACAACTAGAAATTTTTCGTTTTTCGTATGATGCCAATGATTTCCTTTTGTAATCCCGGGTTTAGATACATTTACTGAAACCTGTCCCCTTTCGGCAGTCCTTATAATTTCCGTAAATGAACCCCTATCATCTATATTCATTTTTAACGGGTATGAAAATTTATCTTTCGGTAAATAGCTTAAATATGTACTATATAGCTTTTTAGTTAAAGGATCTTTCATATTTGGAATATTCAAATTTGTTCTACTTTCTTTAAAACTCCGGATCAATTCGGCTAATTTACCTAGCTTTATCTTGTGTATAATAGGCACCGTACAAAATTGTCCTTCTTTAGTAGGGCTGCCTTTTAAAGCCCTAATAAATTCATCCAACACATTATCTATGTATGATAAAATAAGTTCAGTTTCCGGACCATCTATTTTAATATCTAAATCATTTGCAATATTATAACAAAATGTAGACACTACTGAATTATAATTTGGTTTGCTCCATTTTCCAAATAAATTTGGGAGACGGTAAACATAAACTTTAACCCCTGTTTCCTTATTATAATCAAATAATAAATCTTCTCCCGCTTTTTTACTCCTTCCATAAGGATTATCTTTTTCAGCCTGTATAGATGAAGTAATTAAAATAGGCGATTTGTTGTTGTTCTTTTTAAGCAGGTCTAACAGTTTAGAAGTAAATCTAAAATTTCCTTCCATAAATTCTTTTTCGTTTTTGGGCCTGTTCACCCCTGCAAGATGAAATACAAATTCACATTCTTTTGTGTATTTATCCAAAAGCGATTTATCAGTGTCCCTGCTATATTTAAATATATCTTCATAGCCTCTGTTCCTTAATTCAGCGATAAGATTTTTTCCTACAAAACCTTTTGCACCGGTAACAAGTATTTTCATTATATATACCTGCCTTCCATAACCTCTATGTATTTAATCATCTTGTAACTGCGGTTTCATCTAAATGAAATTTATTTAGTTCTTCTCTTATGTAATCAAGCTGTAATAACCTTTTTTTTATCTGATTTATGTTAAGAATCTCAGTATTACTGGAGTTATATTCCTCCTGTACTGCTAATTCTTTTTTGCCCTTTATAAAATATTTATCATAATTAAGGTCCCTTTTGTCTGTCGGCACCCTGAAAAATCCACCCAAGTCCTCAGCCACTAAATATTCTTCTTTTGTTAGTAGGGTTTCGTGCTGTTTTTCTCCATGGCGGGTTCCTATTATTTTTATTTCGTTATCTGCACTGAACAATTCTTTAATTGCTTGGGCTAAATCCCCTATAGTAGATGCCGGTGATTTTTGTACCAAAATATCTCCCGGTTGAGCATTTTTAAAGGCAAATACAACTAATTCTACTGCCTCATCTAAACTCATTAAAAATCTGGTCATATTGGGTTCTGTAACTGTTAATGGTTGTCCATTTTTTATTTGTTCTACAAACAATGGTATTACCGAACCCCTGGATGCCATCACATTACCATAGCGAGTCCCACAAATTGTAGTTCTCTCAGGTGATACGGTTTTAGACTTAGCAACAAATACTTTTTCCATCATTGCTTTTGAAATTCCCATAGCATTTATTGGATATGCCGCTTTATCTGTTGATAAACATATCACTTTTTTTACACCATAGGAAATTGCAGCTGTTAAGACATTGTCAGTGCCTAGTATGTTTGTTTTGACGGCTTCTAATGGAAAGAATTCACATGACGGAACTTGCTTGAGTGCAGCCGCATGAAATATAAAATCCACATCATACATAGCATTTTTAATGCTTCGTATATTTCTCACATCACCTATGTAAAACTTAATTTTGTCATTTTTATACCGCTTTCTCATATCATCCTGTTTTTTTTCATCACGGGAAAATATTCGGATTTCTTTAACGTCGGTAGATAAAAACCTATTTAAAACAGCATTGCCGAATGAGCCTGTGCCGCCCGTAATTAGTAATACTTTATCTTTAAACATATAGTTCATCCCCATATAAATGTTTTAACAATATATCAACAGTTTTTGTTATATCATAGTTTTCTTCTAAGTACAGTCTTCCGTTTAATCCCATTTGTCTTCTTAATTCTTTATCTTCCGATAGTTTTCCAGCATGTTCTATAAACAAGCCTACATCCCCACTTTCGCACCAAAATCCACTTTTAGATTTACTCAGTATATCTTTCAAATCTGTATTAACATCAGTTGCGGCTAGTATGGGTAGTGAGTTCTCCATATATGAAGTAAGTCTTGATGGAAAATTGGGTATTGTAAATCTTTTATCTAGAAATATTAATCCTATATCTGCGGAACTGATAAGTTGGTCATATTGATTCTTGGGCAGTCTTTCAAATAAACTGACATTTTTAGGTCGCTTATATTCAATATGAGTTTGGATTTTATTATATTCCGTTCCGCTACCTACTATAAGTAAGTATCCATTTTTAACTTTATAAAAGTTATCAGCAACCTCAAGCAAGAAATCTATCCCTTGTGGCTTTCCCAGGTTGCCCCCGTATATAAAAAGGGTTGCATTTTCAGGAATACCATATTTCCCTAATACACTCAGGTTTTTTTCCTTACCTTCGGTTCGTTCAATTGGCTTTATTGCATTTGGAAATATTTCAATTTTGTTTCTATTTATAAAACTGTTGTGATCCAGGATGTATTCTAAATTCCCCTGAGACATACAACCAATCATATCTGAATTGTTGTATAGATTAATTTCTTTACTTCTGAAATACCTCCAAAGTAGGCTTCCCCTTTTTATCGCACCAATATCTACTGCATTTTGCGGGAATATATCCTTTAAAATTAGATACGTTTTGCTGTTATCTTTCTTTTTAAAATATCTTAATATCTTATTAAAAGTAATCGGTGGAGTTGAATACATCACCATATCAAATTTAATATTGTTAAAATGTTTTTTTATTGCACTAAGATATTGGTTTTCCAACCTTATAGTAGACAAACCTTTTTCTATAAAAGATTTAGTTTGCGTAATGTTTCCGGTTTTCACCCTCAAAATATTGATATCGTTTTTTCGAATCAGTTTCGTTGGTAAACCTTCCCGTCTTTGTCTGGGGGAAACAATGTATACATTAACTCCTCTTTCATTTAGTTCTTTTACAAGGTCCGTATATATACCCCTTTGATTTATATTTCCCATTCTTGATAAAGTTAAAAATAATATATTCAAACCTTCACCTGCTTACTTCTTTATAATTTTTATTTCACTATATTTCATCATATAAATCCCTTCTTCATATTGC
>CAZEYH010000032.1:0-2403 GCA_964515895.1 uncultured Clostridiaceae bacterium
TTTCTCCTCCAGCCGATATATATAGATATTTTGTCATTAGGCATCCACCTGTTATATACTTTTCAGTAACACATATTTTACACCTAACACATCTTGATGGGTCTATCCTGTAACCATCTTCACTTACTGAAATTGCTCTATAATTACATAAAGCTTCACAAGCAAGACATTT
Organism: uncultured Clostridiaceae bacterium; assembly: GCA_964515895.1. GTDB lineage: Bacteria > Bacillota > Clostridia > Acetivibrionales > DUMC01 > CAZEYH01. The sequence goes on from CAZEYH010000032.1 coordinate 173, forward strand.
CCTACAAAAATTACTTTTTTTTATTTGATATGATATCATTCTTTGTAGATTGTTATGATTTCTTACATTCATTGTTTGGATTTTTACTGCTGATTCATATTCTAGCGAAGTATATGGCTGTATAGATATTATTGGAACATTAGTCTTAGGTTCTAAAATAATTACTTCATCTATTAGTTTTCTACCAAGTTCTTTAGAAACAACACCGAACGGAATAAACATGCTTAGAAAATAATCATCAATAGGCCTATTTATTTTATATATTTTCGCATTTTCATCTATCGTACAGTTTGTAAAATGAAGTTTTATTTCATTAGCAGCTTCTACCCCATAGCCCCCCTGGCGTGCCTTCCAATTGCCAACATCAATATAGTTTTCAGCATCAGGTTTACCTATCTTACGTGCAAAAGAAATTAAAAAATCTCTCCATTGTTTTGATTGCTCTGGCATATATATTTTTGAAAGGAATTGGGACCTTTCGCTATTATTAGGACAACACCAACATCCAACTCTATCATAACCATATCTATAAGCATCATTGAAATCAATATTTTCTTGAAGAATATATAGCCAAACATCTAAATCTTTCCAGTTGAAAATTGGTGCAGCAACTGTTTGTTTAGCTATTTTCGGGCTTTCATAAATTCGTTCATATTTACTTCTGCTAACTGATTCTTCTCTTCTAATGCCATAAAATGTTAAAATGCGTTTATTTTTATACATCGAACTCAAAACACGGCTAATTGGACCAGTTTTAAACATAGTACAACACCAACGCATTAATCTTGCAGGAGGTCCTATTTCTTCACAAACTTTATAAAACTCTTGTTCCTTATTTTGAGCAACACGTACTATTGCATTAAAATTTGCTTTCCTGAAACGCTCCTTATATTCTAACGTTAAAGGGAACTCAAGAGTTGTGTCACCAAAAATATGTACAATTGAAGCATCGCCTATACTTTTAATTACTAAATCAGATATTACAGTTGAGTCTTTTCCACCTGAAAATGAAACTACTATCTCTTCATTAGTATAACCTTCTCTAACTTGATTAATAAAGGTATAGGCTTCCTCCTTTATCTTATTAAGCCTTTCATTATTAGCTTTTAAGAACTTATCAACAAACATATTAAATGACTTATAGTTAATATCTGAAAATAAATGTTTTAACTCTTTTCTTATAGATTCTGAATTGGTTTTTCTTAACCTTCTATTTGATATTGTCTTTGACTTTCCATTAAAAAAATATCTGTTTCCTGAGCACCATACAGATTCCAGTTCATGGGCAAAAGGCTTTTTTTCTAAAACTTCAACTAGCAATCTTTCTTCAGGAAAAACAGGTCGTAAATCCTTTGATAAATATCTAGTTTCACCTTTACACAGAGTACATTTATTCTTATTAAGAGCATTTATCTCTTTTATTAAAGGTACATTACACCTATCACACCAATATATTTCTACTGGTATGTCTTTTCTTGTTTTTTTATCACAATAAGGACAAGTTTCACTATTTACAACAATGTTACAATCCTCACACCACATTTATGTACCAACCCAGTATTTTTGTATTTGTTATATATAATAATACTATATCATGTATTTTTTGGCAAATTTATTCCTGTTTTATACATTTAATAACTTATTAACTTCTCTACAAAAGCATAGTAAACCCACTCCAATTATGCTTATCAGCAGCTTTTCAGTCTGTATTCTTTACCTGCCTTAAGAACAGCATCATATAAATTATTATATATAGAATCACAACATTTTTACCAACTATTTTAAGTTGCTTTATACACACTACGCTCATTTAAACTTGATTTTCATTTTGACACAATTCTTGACTTTAATAATTAAAGCCTTCGTCTGCTAGCTTGATTCTTAAGCTAACTTTAATCGTAGTTCTTTAGCAAGCGTAGTCCTTCAACTTAATAATAAGCCTAGTTCTTAAGCTTTATTCTTATATGTAATTTAAACTTAAAGGGTCAATAAATGGAATCGGAAAACACTTATCAAAAAATTCTGCAAATACTTCATAATCCGCTTCCAAACCCAAATCATTCACAAAATCTATACTTGACACCTCAGCTCCTCCAAAAATAAGGTCGTTCAGCTTCTGTTTATCAGCTATGACGCATTTTTTCTCCTTAAATTTAAAACAAGCACCCTTTTCACTATTTTCAAACTCAAGTTCATCAATAAATTTATTATCATAAATTTCATAGAAATAC
>CAZEYH010000032.1:2503-7752 GCA_964515895.1 uncultured Clostridiaceae bacterium
AACAATTCATAAAATTTATCATAATGCCGTACAAATCTAACATTTTCTTGTCTATAGAGATTTGCAAGCTTATAAAGATCCTCATTACTACATTCTTCTATATTAAGCTCTCTAATTCTATATTGTTTATCAAATTCTCTATTATATTCATTATTTGCATTAATGTTGCTTTTGTTATTACCAGTAATAAGATACTTATACATAAGACCTGTCTTTGTACTTCCTATATTTCTGTATAGGTTCCTATCACCAGATATCAAAAGAATATGAGCATCTTGATTTATCATTCGATTAACACAATCATCAAGAAGCATTGAAGCATAACCACGCCCCCTGTAATCTTGCAGTGTTGCAACAGCTCCCAATGATGCTACATTTATTTTACATCCGTATATTGATACAGTTCTTATAAGATAATTAATATTTGATACGGGTTTACCATCCTCAACAATAACTCTAACATTATCGATATTCTCTTTACAAAATAAATCCGGAAATTCCTGGAACATTGTTTGTCCATCATCATCATATATGCGGAAAACTTCATTAGAGAGGCTTTCCACTAAAGGTAACTCATCAACTTTTGCTGCTCTTGGTCCTTCCATTATGCATTCCCCCTGTAATTTTCTTTTTCTATAATAACCCATATCGAGGTGATATTCAATATTTATTCTTTCTTATCAATCAAAATAGCTCTGGTAATTTTTGAAGTACCATGCCTTTCCTTTATTGTATCAATCGCTTTTTCTAATCTTTCTTCTTTATCATGCTTATGATTGGTAGATCCTGTAATTGTTGATTCATTTACAAAATCCATTATAGAAATTTGATCTAATTTGCTATCTTCATCAAAATTACTAATACTAATGCCAATTAAACGAACAGGTCGATGTATATTCCAATTATCTTCCAACAAATTTATACCTGCAGAATATATTTCTTTTGTTAAATAGGTAGGTGATATAGTTTGCTGTCGTGTAATAACCTTGAAATCTATATATTTTAAGGTTATTTGAACAGTTCTGCCCTTTTTTCCATACCTTCTGGCAGTCATTCCGACTTCATCTGCAAGTTGCATTAACACTATTTTCGCTTTTTCAATATCAGAAACATCTTCTGCAAGTGTCAAAGAACGGCCGATAGATTTCATATCGTCATCACTTTTCGGTGCTACAGGAGAATTGTCAATTCCATGAGCATGAGAATATAATTCAGCACCACTTTTGCCAAGATTCTTTATTAAAATGTTCCGATCGAAAAGTGCTAATTCCCCAATAGTATTAATCCCCAAACCTTGAAGTTTTTTTGCTGTCTGCCTACCAACTCCATACATAAATCTTACCAGCAAAGGCCATAATTTCTGCTGTATATCCTCTTTCCACAGTTCAGTAATACCTAATGGTTTTTTAAATTCAGATGCCATTTTGGCTAAAAACTTATTTTCAGATATACCAATAGAACACCATAAACCGAGTTCGCTTTTTATATTTTCCATAATGTGCCCGGCACATTCAAGAGGTTCACCAAATAATCTCTCACAACCGGTCATATCAAGCCATGCCTCGTCAATACTATTTTGTTCTAATACAGGAGTATAGGATGATAACAAATTCATAACCTCTTGTGACTTTTGCTCATAGAAATCATGGTTAGGAGGAATTGTTATCATGGTAGGGCAAAGCTTTAGAGCATCTCGCAACACCATAGTCGTTTTTACTCCATATTCCCTTGCCTCATAATTGGCAGCCAAAATTATACCTGACCGTTTTTTAGGATCACCTGCTACTGCAGCCGGTTTTCCTACTAGATCCGGATATCTTGTCATTTCGCATGATATAAAAAAAGCATTCATATCTACAAGAAAAATAACCTTTTTCATATAATTAATATAATCCACCCTTTATCATAGTATATAAAATATTGAATTGGATGAGCATAGGATGCACGCTCTTAAAGCTCAAAGTTGGACTCTTTACTGATACTTTTAATTAAGTTATCTACATTTATAAGTTGTTCGTGATTTCCGGTAACAGCTATCCAGCAGCTTCCCTCAGCCCCACAAACTCCTCCGGCGGCAACAAGTTCTGCTTCAGCCCCTGTTATTATTTTTATTGCTTCTAACTCAGTGATAATGTTGCCGCTTATTGGTAGATATCTTAATCCGGTTGCCTTAACAGAGTTTAATTTTTTGGCTATACTGATTATATCCCCGTGTATTCTTTTTTCCAGACCAACCGGAATATAAAACTCTACCCTTCTACCTAATACAGCTTGAAGTACAGCGCTTATTGCGCCCGCTTTAGGATGGCCAATATACACAGCAGCTTGCATACTATCCAGATTGACAGCATTTGCACCTTTAATAATTACATCTCCTTTTTGTAAGCTATCTGCAACATCAAATATTGTTTTTCCTTTATCCCATTTCCCTTTTACGATAACGACATCTCCGGGGAACTCACTCTCATCGCTTAATCTACCGGTATCCGTAGTAACATATTTATGAGGCAGTGAAATTCCTCTGAAAAACCTTTTCTTAGAAAATTCGGTGATTTGCCCCGTCTTATTAAAAATTTCTTCAGCTATATACCCATTTGTTGTACCTGCAATAATTACAATGGTTCTATTTTCTAAAGCTTCTACAATAGACGGAATAAATAAAACTGATTTTGCAATTAACCTTTTCCCTGAAGCAGGTGAAAGAAAATACTGCCTAATCTGCATTTCCATTTAGTTAATCCTCCTTTTGTTGATACTTAACATATAATTTTCTACTGACTTAATGCATAAGAGTAAATATTTCTTCTATAGTTTTTGCTTGTTATGTTTATAACCTCACTTCTCATATTACTTCCCATTTGCCGCTTTTTTTAGAACCAATCCTTCGTATTTTACCTTCCTTCTGCATTGATTGAAGGCGTCTCTGCGTAGAAGATGGTGAATTGAATAATCCCTGTGAACGACTGCATTAATAACAGCTTCCCTAATAACCTCTTCCGGTATTTCCAGAATGTCCTTACGTCTAAGTCCGTTATTAGAAACAAAACCTGATAAATTAATATGACTTTTAATAAATCCGATAGCAGAGTTAATCTGTTCAAATAAATCTCCTGAATATTCTTTTCTGTCAATAAAATTAAGAACTGAATCACCGTTAAATCTGGCACATTTTATACGGCAGTTATCCATTGCTCCAAGCAATATAGCTGCTGCATTGGTCATATATTTTATGCCTGATGCAACATGTATCAAATTCAAATTTACCAGTTTTTCTTCTGATACTTCTTTTTCTAAAACTTTCTCAAGAACATATCTCAAATCAGAGATACTCTTATCATCTGCTTCCTTAAATATATCTTCATCATATGTATTATGGTTTTATTTATCGGTTAACTTCATCAAAAAATCATTTAATGACTTTCACTGTGATAACTATACTATATCATTATCATATTTAAAGTTCAATATATTATTCGTTTTTTTATTCGTGTTGTAACAATGCAAAGTAAGGCGCTATATGTTTTGCAATGATAAAAAAGAAGGATACAAAGGTAAGGATATTGCTAACAAATTAAACAGATCTTATTGGGGAATTGTAGACAAAATAAGAAGAATGCGACAGGAATGTATGCTTAAAATACAAAAAGAGCCAGAGGAAAAATCCCCTGACCCTCTATTATTATTTTTGGGAAATCCTATTATCTTAATAACTGAAGTACTCCTTGAGGTGCGGCATTGGCTTGAGCTAACATGGCTGTTGCAGCTTGCTGCAAGATGTTGTTCTTTGTGAATTCCATCATTTCCTTCGCCATATCTACGTCTCTAATTCTGCTTTCTGCTGCTTGTAAGTTTTCGGCGGATGTATCCAGATTCTTAATTGAATGATCTAATCTGTTTTGGAGAGCTCCAAGTTTGGATCTTTCCGCTGACACTGTTTCAAGAGCATTATTGATGGTTGTGATAGCTTTATCAGCAGTAGTCTGAGTAGATACATCTATACCACCAACAGTAAGGCTAGAATCTGCTGTTGCCGCTGCATCAAGAGTTAATAGTGTTACTGAACTGTCTTTGGCACTTGTGAATTTAATTTTATCAGTTGAAGTAGCGATAACATTTCCACCAGCATCAAGCAATTGTGTTGCATCTGAGTTAAAAGTGTAATCCCCAGCTTCTAATAAACTATCAAATTCTGCCGTACCTGTAACTACATCGTTTAATATTGTAATTGTTCCGGTATCAACTTTTTGTGTAAAAGTGATTATATCATCACCAATATCACCTGTTCCATTTCCTGTCCATACTAAACCAGCAGTACCATCATCAGCTGTAGTAGCTACAACATTACCATTTGCGTCTTTTAACTCAGTACCGTCTATTGTATATGTTCCATCAGCTTTACCATCAGTGATAGCTGGAGTGGTTCCAGGTGTTATAGTAGCTTCCTGTTCAATTTTTGCACTTCCTGCAATAGCCAAGCTATTGGATCTCATATCAGAAATTTTTAAATTTAGATTCTGACCTTGGTTAGCACCTATATGGAATGTTCCATCAAAGTCACCTGCAAGTAAATTCTGGGTATTAAATTCAGTAGTCTGACCAATTCTGGAAATTTCCTTCGCTAATTGATCAATTTCTTTTTGGATTTCTCCTCTATCAATGCCTGTATTAGTATCAGTTGAAGATTGAACTGCTAATTCTCTCATTCTTTGTAGAATTGCATGAGTTTCATTTAATGCACCTTCTGCAGTTTGAATTAAAGAAATACCATCTTGAGCATTTCTGGAAGCTTGACCTAAACCCCTGATTTGACCTCTCATTTTTTCAGAGATTGCTAAACCAGCTGCGTCATCTCCAGCTCTGTTAATTCTATAACCTGAAGATAACTTCTCCATTGATTTTGCACCAGCAGCATTACCAAGTCCCAACTGCCTATAGGTGTTCATTGCCATTATGTTGTTATTGATTCTCATAAATAATACCTCCTTGTTTTCGCTTCCGGGCATCCTTGCCCGTGCTTTGTTTGTGCTTCTTATACGGCCGATATAAATAAACACTTTATTACACCTTACTATATATATCGATAAATTCTTTGGAAACTTTACAGTTAATTATAATTAATTGCATTTTTGTGATATTTTTTCTAATGGATTAAATCATTACTTTGATAATATGGATATCCTACAGGGAAAAGTTGTGAAATGAATTTTCGGGGAACAATCATAATACTATTTACGTTAAATTAAATTTTA
>CAZEYH010000032.1:7852-8970 GCA_964515895.1 uncultured Clostridiaceae bacterium
GAAAGCATATTTTTTACAGCACCCGACGATAAGCCTAACGTAGCAGATGAAACATTACTCAATTGTGCTGCCTTCCTATTTTCTTCTTGTATCTCAAGATATATTTCTTTTCTATGTATGGCCACATTTTTCGGGGCATCTACACCAATACGTACCTGGTCCCCCTGAATCTCTAATATGGTTATTTCTATATTATCACCTATTACAATGGACTGATCCTTTTTTCTTGTCAGCACAAGCATTAGTCTTAGACCTCCTGTCCGGCAGCTTCATTCACAGTGTTATCCACAGCTTTATTACTAATACTGCTCATGATATGATGCCTAATACTATACTCTTCGGTGTCAAGGATGGCTTGTACACCCTTTTTGTTTCGCACATTTATCACCAAAGGAGCTTTCAGATTCATTGTCATCTTAGTGATATCTTCCGGGACTACAACAATGGTATATATTGCCACATCCACCTCTTTTTTAATCTCCAGGTGTTCAACGACCTCATCACTCAATTTAACATCATAATCCGGTTTTAATAGAAATGGATTAGCTATGGCAAAAGCCAGCATTGGATCATCAACACATTGAAGCCATTTAAAAGGTGATCCGGAATTTGGTTCTTCGCTCGACTCCGTTGCATGCGGTTCTGCATCGGGTTTATTATCCAATCCCCCACTTGATTTGTTATCCAGGCCTTCGTCTGGTTCGGTCTCCAATATAATAAACTGCCTTACATTGTTAAATCCAGGCAGTCCTCCATCAAACCTGATTATTTTGTTTTCATCAATTTCTATTTCTCCAAAATGCCTTGTTTTAAGGAGCATACTTTTTCCCCTTTCAAAATTCATATAAACCTATCCACTTTTGTACCCACTACTTTCCCATGTTCACCATACATTCTTGTTATATACTTTACATCAACTTTTGGCCCAGCATAGGGTGTGATTTCCGTACCGAATGTTTTTTCTGGGAAAGCATCTCTTTCTGCCATATCTGCTATGGGTGAACCTCCTAATTCAATTGCTGCAAGCCTGTCACCATCTTCTGCTGTCTTACCGATATAATTCATTACATGTCGATATGTTTTTTGAGCTGATTCCCTTAATAAATCCCCTGTACCTT
>CAZEYH010000032.1:9070-13499 GCA_964515895.1 uncultured Clostridiaceae bacterium
TTTCTGCTTGATCTACATCTTCATTAAGACTCATTAGTTTAGTGAAATTGACAGTATCATTTTCCAACCTGTCAAGAGTAAGTTTAAGCCTGTTGAGCCTTGCCCCTACATCTGCCCTTACTCTTAAAAGATTATCGTGAGTATTATCAATCTTACCTATTATTTTGTCAACTTCCTCATTATCACCTGAATTCAAAGCATCTATATAATCATCAAAAACCTTTATAAATGCCGGAACATTGCCTTGTATCGCATCAGTCCCGTTATTAAATAAATCTCCGCCAGGAACATTTACATTAATATCATCACCTATTCCTACTTCAAACAATATCTGTTCATTAGCATTTGTTACATCTATAGCAAATTCTCCGTCCTCATTTATAAGGGAAGTATTAGTACTAAAGCCGGAAAATATATATCTTCCTGCATAAGTATTATTAGCCATATGTATTATCTGTTTTCTTAGCTGTTTTACTTCTTCATTTATTTTATCCATATCTGAAGGTGTCTTTGTACCATTGCTTGCATCTACAGCCAATTCTCTTGCCCTGTGTAATACATCCCCAATTTTGGCAATAGTATCTTCTGTTATCTCCAACCAAGATTGAGCATCTTGCACATTTCTTTTATACTGTGCAACTTCCGCTAAGTCGGTTCTAAACTTCAATGCTCTTGCTGCCACTACAGGATCATCAGAAGGGACAGAAATCTTTTTCCCTGTAGCAAGTTGGTACTGGTACTTATTCATCCTGTTTAAATTTTTCCCTATATAACCTACCATATTATTAATAAGCATATTGTTTGTTACTCTCATAAAATCCATTCCTCCTCATGCTACTTATCTCAGTCCAAGTCTGTTTATAAGCGTATCATATATCTCGCCCATCGTTATAATCATCCTGGCAGCTGCATTGTAGCTGTGCTGGTACCTTATCATATTAGCCATTTCTTCATCTAAAGACACACCTGAATCTGCCAACCTCCTATTTTCAACCTGCTTGACAATATTCTCTCTATTTTCTGAATGCCTTATTGACTGTTGTGAATCTATACCGAGGGTAGCTACAAGTGACTTCATAAAATCTTCTGGTGCGCCTTCAGCGAACATTCCGGTATTATGTCTCATTTTAATAAGCTCCTCTAATACCTTCATATTTCCCACTTCTCCCTCTACACCCGAAGTAGCAATATTATTACAATTTTCTAATACGTCTTTGCTTACTGCAAAGTTTTTTGCAGTTATTTTCTTATATCTTTCTACTATACTGTTTGCATCTTCTGCTCCGTCAATAAAAGATTCACTATCAATTGATTTTCGACCATCTTCAATTATTCCATCCCCCAGCATTGTGAAGAACCTTATACCTTTTTTCGACTCAATTGGGCCATCACCATCAGGATCAAGAGTATATCCATCTGAATGACCAATGCCATCTTCATCGGAACTAATTATCCCGTCCCAATTTTTATCAATATAGCCTTCATTAAATGCCATAGCAAATGTTCTTACAAACGTATTCATCTGTCGTATGTAAAAAGGTATGCCTTTAAATGCCGGACTATTTGTCTTTCCATCAACTCCCAGCATACGATCATTTCCATCTCTTACATCCAGATAGGCCTTTAATTCCCCGCTTCTTGCAGTAAACTTGTTACCATCTTCCCAACTTATCTCATATAAATCAGGGATATCTTCTTCATTAAGTCTCATGTATTCATCTCTACGTGTAAGCTTTAGTTTGCTTATATTAAAGTGGTTAACAAGAGCCTTTCCGCTTATTGATATCATAAAATGCTTCTCCGGGTTGCCATTAGGTAACTTACCAGTAATTACTTCATTTACTTCTATATTAATTGTTTTGGATAATCCGTCAACTAATAGAGTTCTTCTATCTCTTAAATCATTAGCTATACTACCATCCAATTCTGCTGTATATATCTGCCTGTTTAGCTGTTGTATCTGCATGGCAAAAGAATTTATTTCTTCCACCTTAATCCTTACTCTTTGGTTAATATCTGCCTGTAATTTTTCAAAGTGGACTGCCATACTATTAAAATACTTTGCAAGAGTTTTTCCTTTCTGTTGTACCAATGCTCTAACCGGTGCGCCGGATGGGTCTTTCCCAAGTTCCTGAAGTGCACTGAAGAATTCGTTCATTATAGTTGTAAATCCACTTTCTGAAGGCTCATTAAAAGTAACCTCCATATCTGCAAGCAACTCCATTTTAGCCGACCATTCCCCATATACAATACTTTCACTCCAATATTTATAGTCCAGATATTCATCTCTTACTCTGTTTACTGAAGTAATATCCGACCCGGTACCAATCATGCCTTGTATTCCGGGAAGAGGATAAGGTCTTGCCGCTACCTGTGTCGCATTCTGCCTTGAATATCCGGGAGTATTTATATTGTTTATATTATGGTTGATTATGTCTAAATGCTTCCGGGCTGTAAAAAGCCCCCTTACTGCAGTATTAAATCCAAAAAATGAACCTCCCAATCTTCATCACCTTCCAACCACTTTTCTAATAGTTATTTGAACTACTATCTTATCTTTATCTATCAGCTTATTATTCTCCCAACTGCTTATCTCCGGCCCATAATCTATCTTCCAACTATCCCCATACGGTTTATAATTGTTTCCATCATTTCATCTATGGCATTCAACGCCCTTGAAGAAGCATCATAGGCAAACTTAAATCTCATCATGTGTGTCATTTCTTCATCTAATGAAACTCCTGAAAGAGCTTCCCTATTTGCATCAGTAGCTTGTAGAAGCCTATATTGATTTTCGGATGCGCTTAAAGCCTGAATGCCACTCTGTGCTATTTTCAGAATTATTGTCTGATAATATTCATCCAGGCTCAGCACACCTGTTTCATCGACAATAAGAGGATTATGTCTGAGGTTGGCAATTTCTAAAGCTATAGTATTATCCCCCGACTCCCCCGATTTAGAAGCCACTATATTATTCAAATCGGCTAATTTATCATTTAGCTTAATGTTTCCTAATCCTTCAGGGTGTCCAGGTTTAATAACAGTGAAGAAATCTTCTCCATGTTGTGGCGGATTTCCCATAGTCTTTCCGCTTTTTTGCAAGTTATTTATCTCTGTTACTATTGTATTAACTAAATTATTCAACATATCCTTTGTTTCTTCTACTTCTTTCATTGAATCCATTAGCCCCTTTAATGATCCGCTTTTTATTGGAGCTTCAATTTCCAAACCTTCCATTTTGGGTATATACCATATTTCCCCTTTAGCACTTTGTTCCAGATGCAATTTCGTATTTCGTTCACGATTTACTATAGCATATCCATCTATTGTTATATAAAATTGTCCTTCCTGATTTTCTGTTACGTCTGCATCAATAAGTCTTGTTAGTTTATCAGCAAGATTATTTCTCTGGTCCCTATAATCATTGGCAGTGCCGCCAGAAGCTTCATATTTATGTATAATAATATTTAATTCTACTATTTTTGATGTTATATCATTTACTTCATCTATACGAACAGCTATTTCAGAACTCAAATCCCGTTGCAATTTATTTAATTGTTCACCTATATGATTTATGGTGTTAGTCAGTGCTTCTCCCCGTTGTCTTACAATTGACCTAATAGTCAAGCTTTCAGGCTCCTTAGCCAACTCATGCCAAGAATCCCAAAATTGATTCATAGCATTCTGGAGACCTTTTTCCATGGGATCACCCAACACAGCTTCAATGTCCTGAATTATTTTGTATTTAGCCTCCCAATAACCAAAAGACATATTTTCTTTTCTGTACATAATATCCAGGAAATCATTTCTTATTTGTCTTATCTGCTGCACATCAGCCCCAAGACCTAGTTGATATAAACCATTCTTGCCTTGTAGTGTCTGATATGGTAAATCAGTAGTCATTGCCTGCTGCCTTACATAACCCGGTGTATTCAAATTAGCTATATTATGTCCTACTACATTAAGAGCTCGTTCATTTACAAACAAACCCGATTTCGCAATTTCGTAGCTTCCGAATCCTACTGCCATAAAGTCCCGCCTTCCATTAATCCCCAAACATATGCTTATATCCTATACTTACACTAATTATATATATCTATGCTAATTTCATACGCTTACACCAATTTCCTATACCCACACTAATTTCTCATTTGAAACTATCATCTATTCTTCAAAAGGTTCGAGATGAAAGTTATCTGCTTTCTTAACTGTTTTCTAGTCTGATTTCTCGCCTTTTTTATAATTTCACATCAAAAAGACTGCGTCTTTCAACATTTCCTTCTTTTCCATCGTTATTATATTTAGTTCTATGTCCATTTGCTGATGTTATAAGATTTATCGAAAAATTAATATATTCCAACGAATTTTTTATAAGGTCCGAATTTATTTCGTTAATCTCCTTAAGCTCATTAACAATAGCAATAATATT
>CAZEYH010000033.1:0-13465 GCA_964515895.1 uncultured Clostridiaceae bacterium
TTGTTAAGGTATTAACTGAAGATGGAAAATCCAAGTATGCATCTATAACTCAAAGCGACGGAGATATTTCCAATAAACTTCTGAGAGTATTCACAGAAGCCTTTGTTTCTGGAGATTATGCAAATAATATTATTATTGTAAAGACTCTTCCTGGCATGGCTCAGGCTGCAGCATCTGCTATTGATTCCCTTAAATGGCATGAAATTGTAGGCACTATTGGAGGGGATGATACTGTTTTGATTGTTTGTAGAGCTGAATTGATTGCAGAAAAACTAGTAGACAGATTTAATCGAATGGCAGCTAAATAATAAGTGAGGTTGTAGAAAAATGTTGTTTCGGCTTGAAATAAAAAATATTGCATTAATTGATGAGGTTAGCATTGAACTTGGAGAAGGATTGAATATTTTAACCGGAGAAACAGGGGCAGGAAAGTCAATAATTATTGACTCTATTAATATGCTACTGGGAGAGAGATTTTCAAGAGAGCTATTAAGGACAGGTAAAGATAAGGCATTAATTGAAGCAGTGTTTCAAGCAGATAATGAAAGAATGAAAGATGTATACGAAAAATATGGTATTTGTCCTGAAAAGGATGGTATACTAGTTATTTCGCGTGAATTTAATCTTTCAGGACGAAGTGTATGTAGAGTTAATGGAAGATTAGTAACGGTTACAGCTCTAAAAGAAATTGGTGGATATTTGATTGATGTTCATGGTCAATATGATAATCAATCTCTACTTAAAAGCGAGACACATATTGAGCTTTTAGATTCATTTGGTGGGGTAAAAATACAGGAACTGAAAGAAAGGTATTTAAAACTATACAATAAGAGAAAAGATATCAGAAATAGTTTAATTAATCTAACCGGTGATGAAAAGGACAGAGAAAGAAGAATAGACTTACTCAAATATCAGATAGATGAAATAAAAAAGGCAAAGCTGCTAACTGATGAAGAGGAGAGTTTAAGCAAGCAAAGAGAAATTTACGCAAATGCAGGTAAAATTATGGAAACATTAGTATCTGTATATGAGATACTTTTTGCAGATACCCGTATGAGAAACTCTGCTTACGATAACATTGTTGAATGTCTTTCTAAATTAAGTGATATTTCTGGTTACGATGAAAAATATGAAAGTATCACTAAAAAATTAGAAGATGTTTCATATCACCTGGAAGATATTAGGGAAGAAATTAGAAATGAAAGAGATAATATTGAATATAATCCATATTTACTAGAACAAGTTGAAGAAAGGCTAGATTTAATTTACAATCTGAAAAAGAAATATGGGGATAATATAACTGAAATTCTGGAATATTGTAAAAAAAGTGAGAAGGAATTAGATAAAATTATAAAGAGTGAAGAATATATAAATGATCTTCAAAAGCAGCTTTCAGAAATAGAGGAAAATCTCCTCTCTCTTGCTAAGGAAATAAGTGGAGAAAGGTCGAGGGTTGCTGTAATCCTAGAAAATAGCATTTGCAGCGAACTTGAGGCTTTGGAAATGAAAAATGCTCGTTTTAAAGTGAACATAACTATGGAATATACAATTGATAGTTCTACTGATATTAGATTTAAACCTGATGGCCTAGATAGAGTCGAGTTTCTTATTTCACCGAATGTAGGTGAACCCTTAAAGCCGTTGTCCAAGATAGCATCTGGTGGAGAAATGGCTAGGATAATGTTAGCAATTAAAGCTATTCTAGCAGATGTTGATAAAATACCAACTTTAATATTTGATGAAATAGATATTGGTATTAGCGGGAAAGGTTCACAAAGAGTGGGAGAAAAATTAGCTTTTCTCTCTAAAAGCCATCAAGTAATATGTGTTACTCATCAAGCCCAAATTGCATGCATGGCAGAAAACCATTATCTAATAGAAAAAATTAGCAGTAAAGACACTACAGAAACAAAAGTTACAAAATTATCAGATGAAAAAGCATTAAATGAAGTTGCAAGAATTCTAGGTGGAGATACAGTAACTGATAAGACTAGAAATCTTGCCCGAGAAATGATGGATAATGCCAAAAAGTATGTATAAACTCTTTCTTTATTTTTTACCACTTATACAATAAATTACTTGAATAATTAATTCCGTAAAAGGTTAACTTATGATTAGTATTTTGTCACGCCTGATTTAAACTAGCAAGGCGTGACATTTATTTAATGTGGGAATTCGCGAACAGAGGAGGAGCTTAATGCTTGCTTTTAAAAGAAAAATAAAAACTATTGGAATTTCACTTACGCTTTGTATAGTAATCCTTTTTGTAATATATATATATGCATTTTGGTCACTACCGGGGGAATTGGTTCTTCTTGAAGGAGGAGAATATATATACCATTATCAAAACATTTTACCTATAAAAATAACTACAGACAACAATAGTGCAATTCAGATCAAAAGAAAAGACGGAAAACAGGACAAATATATTAGAATATCAAGTCCTATCTTATTAAAAACGAATAATAGAGGAAGTTTAAATTTAAGTATTAGCATGTTTGGATTAATTCCGGTAAAAACTATAAAGGTAGATGTGATACCAAATACGAAAATTGTAGCTTGTGGTAACACAATAGGAATTAAATTAAAACTTGATGGAATTCTTGTAGTTGGTATGACGGAAGTTGAAACAGTAGATGGAAGGAAAATTCTCCCTGTCAAAGACACAGGGATAAAACCGGGCGATTTTATTATTAAAGCAAATGGTAGGAGTGTTGAAGATGTTAATGACCTAATAAGAGAAATAGATGTAAGCAAAGGGGAAAAAATTGAAATACAATATAGAAGCGGGGAAGATTATAATAATGCTTATGTAAAACCTGTAATGTCTATAGATGATAAACGATATCATATAGGATTATGGGTAAGAGATAATACAGCAGGAATTGGTACCTTAACCTATTATGACCCGGATACATTACATTTTGGATCTTTGGGCCATGGAATTACAGATATTGATACAGGTGTATTATTGCCGACAAAATGGGGAGAGATACTAGAAGCTAATATATTGGCTATTAAAAAAAGCGAAAATGGTACACCTGGTGAACTTAAAGGCATATTTGATGAGGGTAGGAATAGGTTTGGTATAGTCAATGTAAATAGTATATATGGTATATATGGAAAATTGTATAACCCTATTAAGGGCATGGAAAAAACTTCTAAAAGGTTATATCCTATTGCTGTCAAAAATCAAATTAGAGAAGGGACTGCTACAATATTAGCTAATATTATAGGGAAAGAAGTAAATGAATATGAAATTGAAATACAAAAAGTATCTACTCGAAATACAAATGGTTCAAAAGGAATGGTTATAAAAATTACCGATAAAAGACTGTTAGAAGCTACTGGTGGTATTGTACAAGGCATGTCAGGAAGTCCAATTATACAGGACGGTAGAATAGTAGGAGCTATTACTCATGTATTAGTAAATGATCCTTCAAGAGGATATGGAATCTTTATAGAATGTATGATAAAAAAAATGCAGGAAAACACTACTATTAATATGAGAAAAGTAGGCTAATATAATTTCCCATTAATTTCCGCACTAAAAATTATTTTTTTTCTGAATATTATCATAATTTTACTATATATAAAAGCGCTGTAAAACCTTGTTAAGTATTATTTTGGAAGATTTTATAACACCTTAACCTAATATGTTAATTAATATATTATTAGCTAATATCTGCAAACCAACCTTGTAATTTTGTCGAATACAAATTATAATGTTTACATAAACTATGCATTTCTAGGGGGGAATCACTTTGGTAGAAAACAAAATACAGGTTGTTATAGCTGATGATAACAGAGAGTTTAGTGAAATCTTGAGGGAGTATATTGATAGCCAGAACGATATTGAGGTTGTAGGGATGGCTGGAGATGGTTTTGAAGCCTTTGATTTAATTTCTAACCTTTTGCCTGATGTAGTTATACTAGATATTATTATGCCTCATTTAGATGGTCTTGGAGTACTAGAAAAAATAAATACTACACCATTGAAAAAAAGACCTATCTTTATTATTCTTTCGGCAGTAGGGCAAGATAGGATAACTCAAAGAGCTTTAGCATTAGGAGCAGAGTATTATGTTGTAAAACCTTTTGATATGGAGGTTCTTGTTTCCAGAATAAAACAGCTTAAAGGTTTCGGTAAATTCAAAACTCCTAAACCTGAATATCAGGCAGATATTAAAAATAATAATAATATTGTTGCTGAAAAAAGGGATCTTGAAGTTGAGGTAACAAATATTATGCATGAAATAGGAGTACCCGCACATATTAAAGGGTATCAATATCTACGAGATGCAATAATGATGGTGGTAAATGATCTCGATGTAATCAATTCGATAACAAAGCAGCTTTATCCTGCTATTGCCAAGGATTATAACACAACTCCCAGTAGAGTTGAAAGGGCAATACGCCATGCAATTGAAGTAGCATGGAATAGAGGCAGGATAGAGGCAATCAATTCAATTTTTGGTTATACAATTAATATGGGGAAAGGCAAACCTACTAATTCAGAATTTATTGCAATGATTGCTGATAAATTAAGGATTGAACTTAAAGTTAGTAATTAAATTAGCGATTTTTAGAATTCGCAATTCTTAAGGGAAGGAAATAGACAGAAATATAAAACTAGCTAAAATATAAAAATTAAATTAGAGTTAGATAATTACAAACATGAAAATAATTATAAACATTGAATGGTGTGAGATGCTACATTTTTGCAATTAATATATGTAATCTTTGAAATAACTGCTTAAATACTCCTCCTTTGTTCTTATTTCTCCATTCTGACAGTGAACTATCTACCTTATTAAAATGCTTTTCAAGTTTGTAATCTAGCAATTTTGTGTTGCTTTCCATATAAGTAGATAAGTTTTCCATGTTTTCATTTAGAGTAGTAATTATTTGAATAGTTGAAGAATGAATTTCTGAAGAAATATTAGTATAAATATCTTCGTCAAGGTTTCTTAAAAAACCTTTTATCTCCTCTATGTTTTCTTGAAGTGAAATGTAATGCTCATTTATTTCATTTAATGGATATTTTGGTGATTCATTGGTATCCACATAGATTGATGAAACTTTAGGAAGTGTTTTTTTAATTGACCTTATTTCTATTCCTTTATTCCGTAAATCTTTTATTTTTCTAAGAATATCAACTAAATCATTAGTATAGTATCTTCTTCCTCTTGAATCTCTCGGAATTGGCAGTTTGAATTCTTTCTCATAGTATCTTAATGTATGATCGGTGACCTTTAAAAGCTTACTTAATTCAGTAATGGAATATTTTTCTTTTGTATCTATCATAATATTATTCTCCCTTTTTCCTAATATTTATTTGCTTTTTGAACTAGAGTATAATTTATATAGCATGAATTATATAGAATAACTTATACAGTATGACCTATGTGGTATAACCTATGCAGTCCTATGCAGTATAATTAAGGATTGCCTATATAATAGCACAACATCCATAAAATGTAAATAAATAGCAACTAATTTCCTAATATTTCCATGGCGTGGCTCATATCTTCCGGTAAAGGAGCAATACAATTTAGATACTTTCCGGAGATTGGGTGATTAAACGCTACCCTGTATGAATGGAGGGCTTGCCTTGAAATTACTGTTTGTAGAATTTCCTTATCCGGGTGTATAAAACAATTTGAGTATTGATAAAGGGAGTCTCCAATAATAGGATGCCCTATAGCGTGACAGTGTACCCTTATTTGATGTGTTCTTCCTGTTTCCAGATTAAAATTAAGTAAAGTTGCATTATTCAGATACTCTATAACTTCAAAATGTGTAATAGAAGGCTGACCTTCTTTTGATATATGCCTTAACATAATACTATCAGTCTTTCTGGCGATAGGTAGATTTATTGTACCTTTTTTTTGACGCAAAACTCCGTGAACAATACCTCTGTATTCTTTGACAAAGACTTTTGCTTTCATTTGACGGATTAATAAATTTTGAATGTGTGGATTTTTAGCAAATACAATTACTCCTGATGTGTCTCGATCAAGACGGCTTACAGGCCGGATTTTCCTATTTACTCCTTTAGATTTCATATAATACAATAAGGCATTTGCTAGAGTTCCGGAAGGATGGCTTATTGTAGGGTGTACCACAATTCCAGGTTGTTTGTTAAGAATAATCATGTATTCATCTTCATAAATAATATCAATACCAATATTTTCGGGGATAATATTATCACATTCTTCTTCAAAATCCATGGAAGCATAAACTACATCACCCGCTTTTATTCGGTATATAATGTAAACCGGATTAGAATTTACATATACCTTACTATCACGTTTAAGTTTTTTTATCATTCGCTCAGAAATGCCAAATTCATTCTTCAGTATTGATTTTACAGTTCTATTTTCATCCTTTTCATTAGCAATATATTTAAACTCCAAGTTAGCCACCAAACCTTCATAAAAAATATATACATAATCTTTAGTCTAAAAAAATTTTTCCTTAAACTAACACCGAATACTTGTGTTTATATAGTAAAATGAATACATATACTATAATGCAAATTTGTATTATTATCAACATGATAAGTCTATAAGGGAGCACATTTTTGAATTTGATAGAATATTTATCGGTGGCTAATGAACATACTGTTTTTTACAAAGGATACAATTATATTTACAAACTATAAATGAATAAAGTTCAATATTATATATTATGATATTGAACTTTATTCATTTATATAATATAATTGTTTTAGAAAATAAGTATGTATTAGTATTTAAAATATTTTTTCCTGGAGGCGATAGAAATGTATATTAATCCTTACAGTAGTGTTGTAGAAGATAAAGGGGCATGGATGAAGGCAAATTTTCATACTCATGCAGGGACAGGCCCGGATACTTGTGGTGCATATGATCTAGAAGATGTTATAAAGCTTTATAAAGAGGCTGGGTATAAGATTCTGTGCATATCAAATCATGACCTTTTTACTGATACTCTTTATCTAAAAGAAAAATATAGCATTGGTTTAATTAACGGCTTTGAATATAGTCAAAATAACCACATGCTTTGTATTGGTTGTAAAAAATTAATCGAAGGAGATCATCAAACAGCAATAGATAAATGTGTCGAGCAGGAAGGTTTTGTAATACTTTGCCATCCAAATTGGCAGCACAAAGAGTATTGGCCATGGGCAAAAATAAATATATTAAAAAATTACACCGGAATTGAAGTTTTTAACAGTACAATTGGTCGTTTGAATGGCACAGGTCTTGCAGAAGACACATGGGATTATTTGCTTTCTAATGGTAAGCTCGTTTGGGGATTTGGAAGTGATGATTTTCACAGATGGTATGATTTGAATAAAAGCTGGACAATGATTTATAGTGAATCTAAAGATGAAAATGATATTAAATTATCTATTAATAGTGGAGCTTTTTATTTATCGACAGGCCTTTATCTTAACGACATTACTTTTGATAGCAATACAATAAAATTGAAAGCAAGTGAGCACGCTTGCTATTCAAAGGATTATCAATACATATTTATTGGAGAAAATGGAAAAATACTTCATAAACAAGAAGGCGAGTGGGGAGAGTATAAACTTTCAGGTAATGAATTATATGTAAGGGTAAAAGTTGTGGGTGAACAAGGTTATGTTTTGTGGACTCAACCCATATATAATAAAGACCTGTTTAAAAGGCCATAATATCTTCAATAAAGTATGAACAAGAATAATTTCAGAGTGCATTTAATTCATCTGAAACATAATATTGTACAAGGAAATTGGTGATTATCTTTATTTTTATATACCAATTAAATGTACTCAAAATACCATATAAAAAGAATATATAGGAGGCTGTAGTTGGATAATAATCGAAATATTCTTCTAATTATTAAAAACATGTATTCTTCATTACACAGGGTGGAAAAGAAGATTGCAGGATTTATTCTGGAAAACCCTGAGACAATTATATATATGCCAATAGCTCAGATGGCAAAAGAGCTGGAAGTTGCTGAATCTAGTATAGTAAGATTTTGTAAAACAATTGGTTTCGATGGATTTAAACAGTTAAAAATCAACTTGATCAGAAATCTGGAGAATCCGGAAAAATTAATATATGAGGATATAAATAGAAGTGATAGTCATCATGATATTATTAAGAAAGTATTTTCAAGCAGTATAAGAACTTTAGAGGAAAGCCTTCAAACAATTGATAAAAATCAGTTTTCAATGGCCGTAGAAGCAATACTTGGTGCAAAAAGAATAGAGTTTTATGGAGTAGGAACTTCTTCGACATTAGTTCAGGATGCATATTATCGTTTTATGCGAATAGGATTGCCGGTATATGCTGTTGTTGATCCACATATTAGTAGGGTATCAGCATCTACAATGGACGATAAATGTCTTGCTATTGGAATATCATACAAAGGTAGAACCAGAGATACTATTGAAACTCTTGAAATTGCTAAAAGTAAGGGCGCAAAGACAATGTGTATTACATGTTTTCCTTTAAGTCCAATAACTAAAATATCTGATATTCAGATAATTATGCCTACCAGTGAAGCAAAAATAATGAGAGAAGCTATATCATCCAGAATTTCTCAAATTGCTATAATTGATAGTTTATATACCGCTGTTGCTCTGGAAAAATTTGATACAGTAGTTGACCATATTGAAAATTTATCAGATATTCTCAACAGTGTTCGGTTATAGGAGGTGCATATTTTCTTCAAATAAATTAAATGCACCTTTTACAGGTTGTAGATTAGAGATTAGGTATTGAAATCACAAAGCTGAAAGTTGGAGGTTTGAAAGTTGAAAGTGAGAAGTGATAGCCTGACAATTAAAGCTTTAGAACAGGAAATACAAGGTGAAGAACAATTGCCATATTATGGATAAACAGATAAAGTATGGGGGTTAATATATGAAGAACAGAACAATGAAATACTGGCAGAAGAGAATCTTTATATTGTGTTGGCTAGCGTACACTATTGCATATCTTGGAAGACTCAACCTGTCGATTGCTATTCCATTAATGGAAGATAGCTTGACTTTAGATAAAACCAATCTGGGTTTTATTGGAAGCTTATTCTTTTGGGCATATGCTTCTGGTCAATTGATAAATGGCAGACTTGGTGATAAATTTGCCAGCAGAAGCTTTGTTTTTTGGGGTTTATTAATTTCATCAATATTGAATCTTTTATTTGGGTCTTTGACCAGCTTGATATTTATGGCTATTTTATGGGCATTTAATGGATATTTTCAATCTATGCTTTGGGGGCCGCTAATGAAAACTATTAATCTATGGTTTCCCCAAAAACAAAGTTCTAAAATGGCTCTTTACATGTTTTCATCTGTGGTATCCGGATTTCTTCTAGTATGGGGTGGACTTGGCCAGATCTCGTCTTACACCGGATGGAAAGGTGTTTTTCGAATCCCCGGTATAATTTTGCTTATATACTCTTTTATATGGTACATATGTATGCGAAACAACCCAGAGGAAGTAGGATTATGTCTTGAGGATACAAAAATAAGTTCTACTCAATTAGAACTTACAGATACTAAACTAAACTATACTCAAATAGAGCCTACAGAAAATAAATTAAACTATACAGAATATGTGCTAGATACTGAATCCGGTTTTGATGAAAAGGGTAATAAAAGTCAACGCACTACATTTATGAAGTTGATATTTAAAACAAGACTTTATTTGATTGCACTTGCCGGTATACCTCTCGGTTTTATAAGGGAAGGTATTAGTTTATGGGCACCCACAATGTTGTTGGAAATCTTCCAATTAAACTTAAAGTCAACAATGGGTGCAGCTTTACTTATTCCACTTTTTAATTTTATGGGTGTTGTTGTTGCAAGATTACTTATTATAAAGTTTCAAGATAATGAAACAAAGTTGGTGGCAATTTTTTTTACCGGAGGTATACTAACCTGCGTTTTGTTATATTTTTTCAAAGATTCAAGCATCATCGTTTACTTAGTTTTATTGGCTGTATGCTCATTATGCCTTTATGCTGCTTCTTCAATCCTTACTTCAGTGATACCGCAAAAATATCATATGACATCTTCAGTAGCGGGTTTTCTTGATTTTTCAATTTATTTGGGTGCCGGACTGTCAGGAATTATAACCGGATTTCTTTCGAATAGAATCGGATGGAATATCGTTATATTATTATGGATAATAGTAGGAATAGTAGGAAGCTTATGTATATGTATAAAACGTTCTAAAGGACCATACAAAACTAGTTATGGTGCTTTTGCATATAATGATCATACTGATAAATAATGTATGTTAAAAAATAAATATGTCTAATATGGTTATCCAGCCTTCGTACGAAGAATGGATAACCATATTATAGTAACAGATGCAGAAAATCTACTCAATTTATATGGGTGGATTTAATTCATTTGAAGAAAATATGTATCCAATTTGTACCAGGTAGTTGAATTGGATTATACATTCTGATATATTTTATATATAATGAATTTGCGGGGTGGCGTTTTGTTAGGCAAACGTAATATTGAACTCATATATGATGCAGCAAGCATACAGCGTTGGAATGATCACATAAGACCCAACATGGGATTTACTGAACTGGACAAACAATCTCATAAAATGATGTATGCATATGTTTTGGCTAAAATTGAAGAAAGTGATCGAAAAGCCGATATTGATTGGAGACAGTTAATTGAGGGCGGAATGTTTGAGTTCCTGCACAGGATTGTATTGACAGATATAAAACCACCTATTTTTCATATGTTAATGGAACAAAAAGGTGAAATGCTTAATAATTGGGTATTGGAACAACTTAAAGAAGACGGTTTTGATCAGATTAAAAATGGTTTTTTTGAGAAATTTCATACTTATCTTCAAGATCCGGAGTATAGTTACCATGAAAAGAGAATACTAAAGGCTTCTCATTACTTGGCAACGAATTGGGAGTTCGAAATAATATATAACCTTAATAAGAGTCTTTATGGACTTGAAGATACAAAAGAGCAAATTGCAAATGAAATAGAAGAACATTATGATTTAGCAGGAGTACAAAAACTTACACTTGGGAAAAAGACTAGAAGTTTTCTAAGTCTTGTAGGACAGTTAAGATTTCAACAAAGATGGGCACAATCGCCAAGGGTACCTGAAACATCTGTATTAGGACATATGCTGGTAGTTGCCATACTATCATATTTTTGCACTTTAGAATTAGAAGGTTGTGATAAAAGAATAGTGAACAACTATTTTGCAGGCCTATTCCATGATCTCCCTGAAGTACTTACTAGAGATATTGTATCCCCTGTTAAAAGGTCAGTA
Organism: uncultured Clostridiaceae bacterium; assembly: GCA_964515895.1. Classification (GTDB taxonomy): domain Bacteria; phylum Bacillota; class Clostridia; order Acetivibrionales; family DUMC01; genus CAZEYH01. The sequence continues at coordinate 11,307 of CAZEYH010000033.1, forward strand.
GAAGGTCTTGAGGAGTTAATAACGGAAATTGAAAACAGACAGCTTGAAGAAAGAATATTTCCTTTGATACCTGTAGCATGGAGAAATGAGATAAAATATCTTATAGAGAATGAATTTGACAGCAGAATATTTAACAATGGTCAGATGCAAATTGTTAGTTCTGATAAAATTAATGAATTTTATAATGAAGACCGATATTCACCAATAGATGGAGAGATAATAAGAGGATGTGATCATCTTGCTGCTTATATAGAGGCATACCTTTCAAATTCTCACGGTATTACATCAAGATATCTCAAGGAGGGGCATGAGTCTCTTTACTGCAGATATCACGGCAGAAACATTGCCGGTATTGATTTTGGTGAGTTGTTTGAGTATTTTAAATAGGGATTATAGGGAAAGCACCTATTTCTGCATTCCTATGTATAATATTTATCACAGAGTTAGAAGTGGAATGCGAGAGTTGGATTTTATACTATAGGCTATCTCGTATAACTTTGGTACAGCATATTCAAAGAATTCCTTATATGAACTACAAAATCCATCATTTCATATGAAGGAACAATACGATTCTCAGCTATAATCCCACAAAGCCCAACGTTGGTAAAATATAATACAGTATTATACCTAAAACACCTGAAATCAAAATAGTAAATATTGGATGCAATTTTAGTTTAATAAGAACAAATAGAGAAACTCCAAGTATCAATACTCCTCCTAAATTTATTATTTTTAAAGGGTTGGATATTAATTCTCTAAAGAAGTTATCAATAGTACTCTGCTTTAGTAATGCAGTTCGAGCTACAAATATAGAAGCTGAAAAAATCAAACCTGCTATTACAGGTCTTACACCATAAAATATGGAATCTTTTATTGGATGATTGGAATATTTGAAGAAAAACTGCGATATAAGTAAAATAAGTAACAAAGAGGGTAGTGCTACTCCCAGGGTGGCAAAAAGACCGCCCAGTATTCCTGCTGTTTTAAATCCAACAAATGTTGCAGAATTTACAGCTATAGGTCCCGGAGTCATTTCAGCAATTGCTATAATATCTATAAATTCAGCAGGTGAAAGCCATCCATGAGATTCTATTTCCCTTTCTATCATTGGGATCATTGCATAACCTCCACCAAAACTAAAAAGACCAATTTTAAAAAAAGTAATAAGTAAACTTAAATATATCATAATTATCATTTATCCCCTTTATTTTCTGATTTTTTACTTACATCATTGCTTATGTAATTTCATATGTAATAGTTGCGTTATTACTTACATTATTGCGTTTATAATTTTTTGAGCAATTACTTTAATTTTTGTTTTGGTTCTTATTCTCATTAACATTAAGGATATGCATTATTCTTTCAGGGAAAAATGCATACATAGCAAGACCAAATAAAGCTCCTCCAATAATAACAAAGATGGCATGGACGTTTAAAAATGCAACAAGTATAACAGCTACGAGGGTAATTATAAATCCCGTAATATCTTTTATAGAAGCTTTTCCTATTTTAATAGCAGCTAGTGCTATAAGAGCTACTACAGCTGCACGGATACCCGTGAATGCAGCTTTTACTATGGGATTATCCTGAAATTTGGTAAAAAATGCAGCAATAATAGTAATAGTTAAAAAGGAAGGAAGTATTACACCTGCTGCAGCTGCAAGGGCACCTTTTTTCCCCGCAGTTTTATATCCTATTAGAGTTGCTGAATTTATTGCAATAGCACCGGGTATGGACTCACATATGGCAAAAAAATCTATTATTTCAGTAGTACTTACCCAACCTTTATTATGTACCACTTCACGCTCTATTAAAGGTATCATAGCGTATCCACCACCAAAAGTAAAAGCACCTATTTTAAAAAATGTAATAAATATTTCAAAAAGCTTCTTAGTGCTATTGTTTATCGTAATATTTCGCTTCAAAATATTATTTTTATTATTGCATTTATTATTGTTCTTATTCTGTTGAATATCATTATCCAAATTATTTTATCATCCTTTCGCTAATTCCATAATAAAGTAAAACCTAACCGTAATTTTATCATATTTTTGAAAGGAAATTCAAATATTTTTTGAATTATATTTTGAATCATATATGAAAGGATGCATCATACACAAAATAGAAAATGCATACTAACTAAGGGTGCATATTTTAAA
>CAZEYH010000034.1:0-13414 GCA_964515895.1 uncultured Clostridiaceae bacterium
CTAATTTTTTCTGTTAACAACCTATCCATTTGTAATAACCCCTTTCTAAAATAAAATTTTTTGAAGCATAAAGGAAGCAAAGTATAAGTATTGAGCATTGTAAGCAGAGCATGACGATAGTTTCTTTGCCTCCTTTGCTTCTACACAATAATATTATTTGTCTATTGTGAATACATGTTTAAATCATTCAGCATTGATGAATTGAATTCCACAATAGTGTATAATCTAATTCTAATAGTAAATTAATGATTTGTCAAATGCACCTATGCAAAAAAGTTTTACTTGAGAGTGATCAATTTATGACAATGTCCTACTTACTGCAATACCGCAAATGATTATGTCCTAAAAAAGATAAGTATATAGTATAATACACCTCATTCATCGGCATTGATTTACCCCGCTATTAGCTTATTATTAATACAATAACATACACATCGGAGATGTTTCGTTAGTATCTTTTGGATAATTCACTAACTACCATTTATTGCATCTGAAATATAAGATATTAACACATCCTTTTTCTTTAAATGTTTCCTTTTATAACCTTAAAATATGTTAATTACACTTTTCCCAATTAATTTTTGAATTCATGCTAGAATTTATTTTTTCAATTGTTCTTTTTATATTTGGGGAAATAGTTATTAGCAATTACAGTAGTCTTACAAATATTGGCTTAAACCAACATCAATAAGTATGATTCAAAAATAGTAAAAAAAAGAAATTATAACACAAAGCGGACATTCGTACAGAACAGTAATATAATGTCTGTTTTGTATTACCAATGCTTAAACCCATTATTGACCAAGTAGTTTAAGAAGCTTACAATTATCACGTAATATGTAAGCTTACAATTTACAATTTGTCTAACTAAAAGAAAGGGTGAACAATAGTGAGAATGAAAAGGAAAAGGACACTAACCTCATTAATATTAGTAATAGTCATATCAGTAAGTATGATAAGCGGATGTACAGTAAATAAAGGAGGGCAGTCCGATGCACCCGATATAGGCATAGGTGCATCTAATGATAAGGCTATAGCAGACCCGGCAGACGGAGACCTCGAATATATAAATTATGATAGCGAAATACCAATAGTTAAAGAAGGTCATAAAGTAAGCCTTAGATTTTGTCTATTAACAAATCCAGCACTATATGCAAGTGTCGACAATTGTTGGTTTTTTAAGTTTATCGAAAAATTTTTAAATATAAACCCAAAAATCGAAGCAGTGCCAGTCGAAGCACATAGTGAACGGTTAAATTTAATGTTTGCATCCAAAGATGTTCCTGATATTGTTTTGGGTTTCGGTATTAATACAAGAGAAATTGTAAAATACGGGGTTAATGAAGGTCAACTCTTAGAATTAAATGATTATATCAACCCTACCTATATGCCTAATGTATACAAACTAAGCAAGGAAGATCCAGAGCTTATGGCAAGTGCAACTGCCCCAGATGGGAATGTATACAAAATACCAAGGATACTTGACGATGAAGGAACAGTTGAAATGGTAAATATTAGACAATCATGGCTAGACAAACTCAATCTTGAATCACCCTCCACCTTGGATGAATTCATAGAAACAATGAGGATTTTTAAGAAAGAAGATGTTGACGGTCATGGTTCTGAGAATGTATTCCCTATAGGTGGAAGTTTTAACTATTTAAACCCATTAGCCACAATTATAAATGCTATGGGGTACAACTTCCTTACTCATGGGCATCAGCCGCTAAAGGTAATGGGCTTACAATTGCAATTAGAGACGGTAAAGCAACATTCCCATGTAATGATGATATTTTTTACGATTTTCTCTCTATTGCAAAAACACTGTACGATGAAGAACTTATTTCTCCTGATTTTTTCACAATGGATCAGACCAAAGTTAATGCTATGGCGGTAGAAGGAGTCTATGGTTACATATGCCAACCAATGCATGTATTACTTACTGAACCAAAGGAATTTCAGGAATGGTTTTACATAAAACCTTTAACTAGTAAATGGAATGATACCCCACAAGTGCCTCAAACTAGTAAATTTGATATGCAGGGAATATCCATATCTGCTAACACTAAGTATCCTGAAGTTTGTGCAAGATTTATTGATATATATTATGGTGACAATTGTTTCTTTATGTGGAATGGCGCAATGGATGGTACTGAAGAAACGCTTGGATTTAAAGGTTGGATCTGGGATGAATCAATAAATGGCGAATATTATCCTGATGAGCCAAGTGCTTATAATTATATCTCTAACGTGCTAATGCCATACAGCTTGCAATTCGGATTACATTCGTGGAGAGGCGAAAAAATGGCGAAATATGCCGGTAAAGAATATAAAAAAGGTCTCGATATATCAACTTTAGATTTAAACCAGGGTGGGAACTGGAATACTTATGGCAGAGTTAAAATGTTCTATCCTTATGCCAAACCTGCATATCCTTCAATCGTCTATAGAAGTGAAGAAGATTTGGAAATGCTGGCTGAGTATAGTGCTGTAATTGGGCCTTATGTCACAGAGCAAGTGGCATTATTTATAACTGGCGCACGCCCACTTAGCGAATTTGACCAATACCTTAGAGAACTGAAATCTATGGGAATGGATGAATATGAGCAATATTACATTGATGAATATCAATCATATCTTGAAAAACAAAAATAAAAATAGCAAACAAATAGCTATTTAAGCTGATTAATAAGAAACTTGAAATAATAAACTTTTGGTATGCCATATTTATTGCAGTCTCTCACCATATTTTTAGCTACAACATATAAAATGCATACCAAAAGTTTATAAAACCGATAAAAATAGAAAGGATGAATTATGCGAAATTCACAAAACAAGTTTTCAATTAATTTAAAATTAATACTATCATGCTGGCAATTATATGCTCTATTGTTACCAGCCATTATATATATATTTATATTTTCCTATATACCTATGTATGGAGTGCAAATCGCTTTTAAAGATTACCGTACAAGCGTTGGTATATGGGGGAGCAAATGGGTTGGGCTTAAAAACTTTAAACGCTTTGTTACTTTTCCAAACTTTTGGCTCTATATAAAGAATACGATGAGTATTAGTATATACAGCATAAGTACATTTCCTTGCTCGATAATTCTTGCTCTTTCAATTAATGAGTTGCAGAATGCAAACTTTAAACGCTTTGTTCAAATGATTACTTACGCTCCCCATTTCATATCTACTGTTGTATTATGTGGTATGATACATATTTTTTTAGATCGTAACAGTGGTATTGTAAACACATTAATTAAATCCCTTGGTGGTACAGCTGTACCTTTTATGTCAAAACCTCAATATTTTCGGAGCATTTACGTATGGTCAGGTGTATGGCAGGGAATCGGTTGGGGAACTATAATCTATATGGCTACGCTGGCAGGTATTCAACAAGAACTAGTAGAAGCTGCACGCATAGACGGTGCTAATCGTTTCCATATCATTAGACATATTAATATTCCACATATTATGCCTACAATGATGATTTTGCTAATTATGAACTTTGGAAGTATACTATCTGTTGGATTTCATAAAATTTACTTGCTCCAAAACCCGTTAAATTTATCGGTATCCCAAGTTATATCTACATATGTATACCAAGTAGGTCTTATTAGCGGTCAATTTAGTTATTCCTCTGCAATAGGATTGTTTAATACTGCTGTAAATTTATCCCTTTTAATTATAGTTAACCTTATAGTCAAAAGAGTTTCATCTATTAGCTTATGGTGACGTAGTATTGAGGGGTTAAAAGATAACTATGTGTAGAGATAATTAATAAAATTTGGAGGATTGAGATGAAAAAAACAATTTCGGATATTATATTTGATAGCATAAATTTTATTTTTATAGCTATAATCATCATAGCAATGATTTACCCACTTTATTTTGTGATTATAGCATCTTTATCTGATCCTTATGCTGTGGCAACTGGGAAAGTTACATTCTGGATTAAAGGGATTTCCTTTGATGCGTATAAATATACTTTCAAGCATAAAGAAATATGGACAGGGTACATGAATACTATTTTTTATACTCTAGCGGGCACTGGATTAAATCTCCTACTTACAATCCCTACGGCATATTCGTTGAGTAAGAAGAAGTTACCTGGCCGTTCTTTGATTTCTTGGTATTTTTTGTTTACAATGTATTTTGGTGGCGGACTTATACCAACATATTTACTCGTAAGGGATCTTAACCTTCTTAATAAGCCGTATACTATCCCTTTACTAGGTGGCATTAGTATATATAATACGATAGTTACAAGAATCTTCTATCAGACAACTATACCAGATGAACTATATGAAGCAGCTTATATTGATGGGGCTTCAGATTTTCGTCAGTTTATTCAAATTGCTTTGCCTCTTTCTGCACCGATTATAGCTGTTATGACATTATACTATGGGGTTGGGCGTTGGAATGATTACTATACTGCCCTAATATATATATCAAAAAGTGATTATTATCCCTTACAAATGGTTCTAAGATCGATTTTAATACAAAATAAAAGCACTTTGGATGCAATTGATACGGTCTCCACACAGTTTGTAGATGATGAATATGTTGCTAAGGTAGCCCGCCAGGCTTATATGGCAGAAGCTATGAAGTACTCTTTGATTATTATAGCATCTGCCCCTTTACTCGTTGCCTACCCATTTGTCCAGAAACATTTTGTAAAAGGCGTTATGATAGGCTCTTTAAAAGGTTAAAAAAATTATAATAATAAAGAGATTTAAGTAGCCTATAACAATAAAACTTTGATTTTTTAAGGAGGAACTAATGATTATGAAATTATCAACATCTACTAACTTGTTTTCTTCAGTGATGAAAAATGGAGAGCTATTATCCATGCTTGATAGAATAACCCGATGTTACAAAGCTGGGTTTGATGTAATCGATATTAATTTTTGCCCTTATAAAGGAGATTTCGGTTTTTTAGGAAAAAATAATTGGGAAGAAACAGTAAATAAAATGAATGAAATAAAAGAGGAATTGTCTCTTGAATATACTCAATCCCATATACCATTCTATGGTGCGCTAGAACCATTTTGTTTCGATAATCCGAACAGGGAGTGGATGGAAGAAATGGTAAGACGCAGTATTGTTGCATCTGGAATGCTTGGAGTAAAATGGGCAGTGATGCATCCTGGTACTGCTGTTGATTCTAATTGTAGCCGGAGCATTTCAAAACAGCGGAATATAGAATACTTTGCACCATGGATAGAATTTGCTGAAAAGCATAATGTTGGAATAGCCATAGAAAATATGGCAGACCTTCCAAATCATAAAATAGTAAGAAGATATGGATCAGATCCTGAAGAATTGTGTGATCTGGTCGATTATTTTAATAGTGAAAATGTAGGGGTTTGTTGGGACACAGGTCATGCGAATTTAATGTATTATGAGCAGTCTATTAGTCTAAAAGTTATAGGTAGCCGTCTAAAGGCTTTGCATATTAACGATAATCATAATAAAGATGATGATCACTTGATCCCATTTTATGGGAACATAGAATGGAATAGTATTATGAGAACTCTTAAAGAAATCAAGTATGATGGGGATTTCACCTACGAAATTCAAGGTCATGTTCAAACGCTACCTGATGGATTAGTAGATGAGATTGCTATTCACGCTATTAATATTGGGAATTATTTACTAAATTCAGTAAGTAATTAAAGGTAGTAGAGGAGGTATAAGATGCTTGAATCTAATTATAGAAAACTTGTAACCTTGGTCTTAATAGCTTTCTGTATTGTTTCATTTCTTGTCAGTTGTATAAGTCCTACGGGGGAATTGAAGCCTATACAGGAAAAAACGCAGGATGAAGATGAAGACACCGGTATCACGGATGTATCCGAAATATCAGAAGACAATGAAGTTTTATCAGTCTCAAGACTATCGGAGGTTTTAGATCCGAATAAATATACGGATCAGTTTACAATCAGGGCATTTAATGTAAAACATGTGGAAAAGGATGGAAATGTAATCACAGGTGATTGCTCTTTGCTTATTGCCCCTGACGGTACCACAATGTTAATTGATGCTGGTTATAAATCAGATTTTCCAAGCATTATGGAGGATATAAAAAAAGCAGGGGTTAAAAGATTTGATTATATCGTAGCCACCCATATGCATTCAGATCACGTGGGGGGGATTCCATATGCTATCGAAAAAATGCCTGTCGGTAAAGTGATGGCATCAAAATATACAGACCCTAGGTATGGGTACTCTGCTCCATTGCTAGATGCGCTAGAGAAAAAAGGCATGCAACTTGATGTGTTAAAAGAAGGGGATTCTTTTTTCCTAGGTGAGGATGTAAAAGTAGAAGTTCTTAATCCTGAAGATAGAGATGACATTAAATTTTCTGACAGCGATTATTTGATCCAGCATTTAAATAACGAATTATCTTTGGTTTTAAAAATAATATATGGAGAACATATTTTCCTATTTACCGGCGATATCCAAATAATGACGGAACAAAGGTTAGCCGATAAATATGGGGGGGAATTTGAAGCAGATTTACTACAAATAGCCCATCATGGATATCATTCTTCATCATCTAGTGTATTTTTAAAAGCATTTTCTCCGAAAATGGCATGGATTCCCCAGTGTTCTACACCACCTTTTTCTGTATATTCTAGGATAAAAAAAGTATGTGACGATATATATATAACAGGACTAGATGGCATATTATTATTTGCATCCGATGGCAAAGAGATAACTGTCATCACGGAACAAGATAGAGAACCTGAGGATTTAAAACTTTATAATTAAGACACTAATTGTTGTTAAGGTCTTTTGTAAATATTGTAAAAATTGCGGAAGTAAAGGCTATATAGCTAAAGACTGCGTAATAAGTATAGTCAGTTTTAACATTTTTTGGGTTTACGAGTTGGGAAATAAAGTGGAGGAAAAAGTTAGTGTAAAATTACTGTAGGGGGTGAGGAATAAGTTACCAATATATTTGTATAGAAGATAACATCCTGTTAAAATATAAATCAACAAAAAAAGAAAGGATGTAATCTTCTATGTATAATAGTATACTACATTTTAATGAATTTGGGGCAAGAAATAACAGTTTGAATCACAACCCTATATCTTATATAATGTTATTGTGACAAACACAAAGGAGATATTTCTATGAAAATATTGAAAAGAGATATTACAAATGTGCTAGATTTAAAGACTGAAGATCTAGCAGGCATATCCTTTAACTGTAGTTGCGGTAAGAATCATTCAGTTAATATTGAAAAAATAATAATTGAAAGAGGGGCATTAAAAAAAGTTACAGAAGTGGTTGCTCCCTTCAAAAAGAGTAAAATTTTTCTAATTGCAGATAACAATACATATAATGTGGCTGGCAAAGAGGTTGAGCAACTACTCAAAAGCAGTAGTTTTGATATATACAAATTTGTTTTTAATGTTCCCCATGAGCTTAGCCCTGATGCTGCAACTTTAGGTAGACTATTAATCGAGGTTGAATTAGGCACTTCATTAATAGCTGCTGTAGGTTCTGGAGTAATAAGTGATATGTCCAGATTCCTTGCGTATAAACTTTCACTTCCTTACATTATTGTAGGAACAGCTCCTTCTATGGATGGATATGCTTCGGTTGTAACGCCCACTATTGTTGATGGTATCAAAACCACTCTTGGAGGTGTATATCCTTATGCAATAATTGGAGATATAGACATATTAAAAAATGCGCCTATGGAAATGCTTTATGCAGGGTTTGGGGATATTTTGGGAAAAATGAATGCTCTTACGGATTGGAACCTTGCAAGGCAATTACATGGAGAAGAATACTGCGAGGTTTGTGCAGCCCTTGTGCAAAATGCCTTAAACAAGTGTATTGATAACATCGATGGTATTAGGAACAGAGATGATGAAGCAATAAAATATTTAATGGAAGCATTAGTGATTGCAGGTGTATCTATGGGAATGTTCGGAAACTCAAGACCTGCTTCAGGTGCTGAACATCACTTTGCCCATTACTGGGATGAAGATGCTATAGCTAGAGGTGTAGACCATCCTTTACATGGGAATTCGGTAGGTGTAGGGACGGTCATTGCAGCAGAGCAGTATAAATTATTAAAAGATAAACTTCCAGTCAAGATTGACCTTCCCTCCCCCGAAGAAGTTACAAACCTTTTAAAAATACTTGGTTCATGGTACAGTCCTGCTGATTTAGGAATAAGCAAAGATCTTTTTAGACGCAGCATTATACACTCTAAAGACTCAAGATCTAAGTATACTAGTTCTCATTTTGCAGCGGAAATAGGTGTAATTGAAGAAATAGCGGAGATCTTAGCAGATAAGTTTTATGGATAAGTACTAGTTGAAAGATAGAGGATATGCAGAGGAATAGGTAAAAGCTGGAAGACAGGATAAGATATGAATGTCTGAAGGAGGGTTTAGTAGGAGTGATGAAACTCATAGGTACAAAATTGCGTTACGTTATGTCTTATACGAGTATAGCATTAATTTCCTGTATACTGATTGGATTAATATTTTTCAAACTATCTGTTAACGAGCTTAATGAATCCGCAACACGGGAGCAGCTAAATAAGCTTACACTTGCAGCTGAATATTTAGAAAACCAGCAAAAACTTATGATGGAGATTGCATATAAAATTCAAAATACTATTTATTACAAACCTAGCCAGCTAAAAATTAATAAATACAAAGAGATTATTTTGCTTAAAGATTTGGAACTATACAAAAATTACATTCCGATAACACAGAATTATTTTTTATTTTACCGCGATAATTTTTCAGTATATGGACCTTCAACGACCAATACATTTAAATGTTATATGCAATACATTATCAATATATTAGATTATCAAAGTATTTATGATAGATTGAACTCAGTAAGTGACTTTACAATAATTTGTCCTGAAGAAAACGAAAATATATTGTTTGCGGCTTTTCCTATTTCCCTAACGGGGAGAACAAATATAACAGGAGATGCAACATTATGCTTTGTAGTACAAAAATCAGACATACTTCAGCGTATAAATGAAGTTATCGGTACCCTAAACGGTGATATACATATTTATTATAATAATTCACTTATTGTATCTTCTAACACCCTTGAATTCTCTGGATCCCCCAAATTATCAAAAACTGGATTAAATCCGAAAGTTACGGAGTATATAAAATCAAGCTCGTCTAGCGGTAACTTTACATTTGCTCTTAAAGTACCGGAAACTGGTATTTACGAACGCTTAGATAAATATGAAACTTTTAGTAGCATACTGATGACTACTATAACGATAATAATGATTATTTTTGCAGCATTTGTGTCTTATTATAGTTATCGTCCTATCAAAGAATTAGTAAATCAATACGAATCTTTTTTTGCTCCAGAAATTAAAAATAAAAATGAAATAAAACAGATTGCGTTAATGTTAAATTCTACTTTTGAAAAAAACAGAATTACAAGTAACAAACTTGCTGAAAAAATAATAAGATTAGAAAGCCATCGTAGAATTATCCGCCAGCAATTTATTCAACTTTTATTAAGCGGGGAAATCGATGAAAATCTTTCTGATTATATGAAATATCTTGATATACCTTTTCCATGTCCTTATTATAACGTGCTTATAATAGGGATTGGTTCAGAACACACAGATAGAATGGAACACTTAATGACTATGGTAGAAAATTTATCTGATGATAGTATGATGCTTTATACTGTTAAGCTTAAATATAAGGATAGTTTTGCTGTGCTTACAATTATGAGTGAAAAAACACAAATGAAAGAGGTAAAGGAGCTTATTGAAGCCATTGGTGATATGAAAAAAATCAACTTAAGGATTAGCATGGGCATAATATGTGATGATATTAAAAGAATTCCGGAATCAACTATGGATGCACTTTTTAAGCAAGGTAGTGAATATTTATTCCTACAACCTAAACAACGAGATAAAGCAAACAGCTTTCTTTATAATGATCTACATTTATCCCGGATGGTAATTGGGTTAGAAAATGGAGAGTGTACTCAGACCATCAATTTATTCGAACAATTCATGGATAATGTTAAAAACAGTTCACTCTCACCAGTTATTCAGGACTGTATTTTTTCTGAAATAGTAAGTATGTTAATACGCGTTTCTTACAATTGCAAAGTAAATATTCCACAAGAAAAAATAGGAACACTACTGCTTTTAAAAGATGCTGATAGTTTCCGAATAGAAGCTACTAAACTCATTATTGAAATGTGTACTCGTATTAGATCAAACATTGAAGAAAAAGAAAAAAACGCAAGGTTAGAAATTGTTGAATATATTAATAATCACTGCGGGGATTACAATATTGACCTAACTTTACTCTCAGACAAATTTGATTTATCAACAAAACAAATTTCACGTATAATAAAAGAAATAACGGGTATGTCTTATAAAGAATACCTGACGTCTGTACGCATTGAACTTGCACGTAAAATATTGATAGATCATGATTTAAGTGTAACAGAGGCTAGTAAGTGTGTGGGGTTTATGAATGTTTCTTACTTTATTAGAATATTTAGGGAAATGACGGGCTTGACCCCTGCAGTATATAAAATGAAGTATTCAAGCACTTTATCTAGCGGTCAACAAAACAATTCGATATAAATCGATATAAACACAAAAATGTATATGATCATGTGGTATCACCTGAAGGCTTATTTATAGGACAGAAAACATGGACAAATCTAGAAATCATAATTTTAAGCCCGACTCCGTGTTGACAAGTTGCTTTACAGAAGGCAATAAATAAAATGCACCTATGCAAAAAAGTTTTACTTGACGATTAAGTGATAATGGGAGATAATTAAAAATAAAGTTGTGAAAGCAACTTTTCACTTGTAATATTTGATATGGTCCTTTATACAAATTGCATAATATAGATATTTATCATAAATCATAAAACAAGTGATAATTTCAACAAATCACATCTTAATATCCTAATAAAATACCCGAATATACCATTGTAAAAACTCCCAGAAACAATTAAAATATAAACAAGTAAGTATAAAAAAGATTTTACAAGCTTATAAAAATATTAAACTAAAAAGTGAGAGTGAGCATAATGTCGGTTCAAACAGTATTGGGAACAATAGAGAGTAGTGAACTGGGTATTGTTTCTCCACATGAACACATCTTTATCAATCTAAGTGGTTTTTTTACAGAACGCGAAATAAAAGGATGTACAGCACCGTCAACGGATTTAGTAACTATCGAAAAACTAGGAATTCTTAATAGAGATCCTTATGCTATTCGGGATAATTTAATTCTTGATGATCCGGAAATACAATATAGGGAACTCCTTCATTTTAAACAGGCAGGGGGATGTACTATTGTAGATGCCACTACTGTGGGAATAGGACGTGATCCTATAGCATTAAAAAAGATGGCTATTGCAACCGGGCTTAATATTGTAATAGGGACAGGATATTATGTTGGAACAACACACAGCAAGGAACTTCTTCAGATGGAGATTAATGAAATTGCTGATATTATGCAGCGTGAAATTGAGATAGGTATTGATGGAACTGATATTAGAGCAGGTGTTATCGGTGAAATAGGCATAAGTGAAGTATTCAGCGATTCGGAAATTAAAGTTTTAAAAGCCTCTGCAATAGCACAAAAAGCAAGCGGTTTGGGTGTTCTTGTTCATATCAATCCATGGACAACAAATGGAATAGAAGCTTCAAAAATCCTTTTGGATGCCGGTGTTGCACCTGAAAGGATTGCTATTTGTCATATAGATGTAGAAAACAATGAAGATTATATTATGGAATTATTGAGGATGGGCGTATTTATTGAATTTGATAATTTTGGTAAGGAATATTATGTTGAACGAAAGGCACGGCGACCCGGATATGGTCTATTCGTAAAAGATACAGAACGTATAGCTTTATTGAGGAAATTGATTGATAAAGGGCATATTAACCAAATCCTTCTTAGTTGCGATGTTTGCTTAAAGACTTTACTTGTTACATATGGCGGTTGGGGATATGGTCATATTCTTGAAAATATAGAGGAAATGATGGAAGACGAAGGTATAGATCATAGAATGGTAGATAAAATGTTACGAGAAAATCCTGCTAGATTTTTAGATTCTTAGACATAAAGACATTGTTTTAAGGTATTATTCAAAAGTATTGTTTAAAAATATTGCTCAAAGACATTATTAAAAGATATTACTCAAATATATCAAATATATTACAGGAGGTATCAAAATGCCACATGAAATACCAGCTAGTGAATTTAAGCAAAGGATTATAAATCTTCAAAGAAATATGCAAAATCAGGGATACGACCTTTTATTGGCATATGGAAATGAAGCAGAACCACAGTTTGTAAGATATTTATGCGACTATTGGCCTTCATTTGAGACTGCGGGAGTTTTAGTACCCGCACAGGGGGATCCCTTATTGCTTATTGGTCCAGAAAGCTTAACATATGCATCAGATCGTTCAAAGGTAGAAAAAATTCGTTTGCTTAAAGCATTTAGGGAATCTTCGGAGCCAGAGTATCCCGGTAAAGAATTAGATACCTTTCGCTCGGTTATAGATGAGTGCATGAAGGGCGGTAAATTAAAGAAATTTGGTGTAGCAGGACTTAGTTTAATGACGGTAGGTGTTTACTTTGATCTAGCTGAGACATTAAAAGAATATGGCAATATAGAAATAACAAAGGCTGATTCACTAATTACTGACCTAAGAATGATAAAAAGTGAAAATGAACTGATATGTATGCGTGAAGCTGCAAACGTTACAAGGAAGACCTTTGATTATGTATTAGGAAATATTAAACCAGGAATGACTGAAAGTCAGGTCATTGGGCTTGCACTTGGGAAAATGCATGAATTAGGTGCGGATAGAGAATCTTATCCTATGTGGGCATTGACAGGCAAGGGAAGTAATCAGGCTATTAGTCGAGCACGTCATAAGGTTATACAACCAGGCGATATGATGCAAATTCAGGTGGGTGCACGTGTCGGAGGGTATGCTTCATCTATAGGCCGCCCGGTGGTATTTGGAAAAGCAGCTTCAGACCAACGTGATCTGATAATGGCAGGGTATACTGCCCATAAAGCGGTTATTGATGCACTGAAGGCAGGTACACCCGCATATAAGGTAGCCTTACACCATGAGGAAACAGTAAAAAATGTCGGATATGGAGACTGGCTCCTTTATGGTCCTTGTCATGGTAATGGACTCATGGAAGGGGAGCCCCCGTGGATAGAAACTAATGCGAAATGGATACTTCAAGAAAATATGACATTTTGCGTAGATATTTTCTTGGGAAGCAATATTACACAAACCGGACTGCGTATTGAAGATGTTGTCCGCATCACTTCCAATGGAGTTGAACAGCTTACAAATTATCCATGTGAGTTGTTTGAATTATAG
>CAZEYH010000035.1:0-13253 GCA_964515895.1 uncultured Clostridiaceae bacterium
TAATGTGTGGTTTTGAAGGTACGAAGATGAAAGAATCCGAGAGGGTTCTTTTTTTATTGATAGGAAATTGCGTCCTATCAAAAAAATAATCAAAAAAAATAAATAAAGTGCTTGACAAATAAAAAACATAGAAATATAATAGCACCCATAAGAAACACACAAGCAACGACGCTTTGATTAAACAATCAAAGCGTTTTTCTTTATTATTCAGTAAATAATAAAGGAAAATATTTAAGAAAATAAGCAAAGGAGCTGGCCATTAGGGTACAGTTCCTTTTTTCTTATTTGTTGTATTAAAGGCGAAGGAGCTTTGAATTTTCAAAGCTCCTTTTAGTATTTAAGGAAAGAGGTGCAAATTATGGGCGCAAATATTAAGTTAGTGGACGTTTGTAAGGATTATGGATTTACCAAAGTTATTAAATACGTCAATTTTGAAATTGAAGATGGAGACTTTTTAACAATTCTTGGCCCAAGCGGTGCTGGTAAGACAACACTTCTTAAGATGATTGCAGGATTTGAGGATACAATCAGTGGTAACATCTACATGAATGGCGAAGATATTGCAAACAAGCCAATTCATAAGAGAAACATAGGAATGCTTTTTCAGAATTATGCATTATTTCCTCATATGACGGTTAATCAAAATATTGATTTCCCATTAGGCTTGAGACATGTAGAAAAAGCTGAGAGAAAAGACAGGGTTCAGAAAATATTAGAGAGAGTAAGACTTGGAGAATATGGAAAAAGATATCCAAGTGAGTTATCCGGAGGACAACAGCAAAGGGTTGGACTTGCAAGAGCATTAGTATTCAATCCACCAATTTTATTGCTTGATGAACCAATGGCTGCACTTGATAAACAGCTTAGAAAACAAATGCAGTTGGAAGTTAAACAGATTCATAATGATTTGGGAATTACAACAATTTCAGTAACGCATGATCAGGAAGAAGCATTGACAATGGCAACAAAGGTATGTGTTATGAAGGATGGAATGGTTGAACAGATTGCATCACCGGTTGAAATATATGAAAGACCAAAGTCAGTATTTGTTGCTAAATTCATTGGTGAGGCAAACGTAATAGAAAGTCAGGCAATTAAAGCAAATCAGGATACAGTTTCATTTAAGCTATATGGAGACAACACAGTAACACTTAAACAGCCTGAAGATCATTTCGATGCAGGAAATGCATTGAGTGTAGTAATAAGACCGGAAAAAGTAAAGATAGTGGATGATTCATTTACAGGTCTAAAATTAAAAGCAAAGATTGAACAGGTTATATACGTTGGAGATGTGCTTAAGCTAAAAGTAAGACTTGAATGCAAAAAGAGCATGAAAGTAAAAGTATTTACTCAGTACTCATTATCACTTAATGTCGGCGATATGATAAATGTTGGAATACTTGAAGAGGATATGGTACTTGTAGCTATGTAAATGGTAATAATATTTGCTAAAAATATTTTACATATATCACACAATAAAGAAAATGGAGGAAATTACTATGAAGAAATGGAAAAAATTAGTTGCTTTGACAGCAACAATCACAATGACAGCAGCAATGTTTGCAGGATGTGGAAACTCAGATTCATCATCAGATTCAACAACTAAAGGTTCTTCAGCAGCTAATGCCACTGGTAAGAAGTGGGAAGACCAGACATTAACGGTGTGTAGCTGGGGCGGAGCAATTCAGGACGCGCAGCGAGAAACAATTTTCTCTAAATTTGAGGAAGAATATGGATGTACCATAGTTGAAGAGACAGATCCGGACCCAGCTAAAATGAAAACCATGGTAGATTCAGGAAATATGGAAATTGACGTTTGGGATGTTGATTGTGACTTTGTTCCAAGAGGAGAAGCACAGAATTTATTTGAGCCACTTGATTTTAATGTGATTTCAAAGGATGGCTTAATTGAAGGATTCATTACTGATTATTCAGTACCAGCTGAAGTATCAACATTATGTATCACATGGAACACAGACGCGATTTCAAATGATGCTCACCCTACAACATGGGCAGAATTTTGGGATACAGACAAATATCCTGGAAAACGTACACTGTATCAGAATCCTATGTCAATGTTTGAGACAATTCTTTTGGCAGACGGTGTTTCAAAAGAGGATATGTATCCACTTGATGTAGACAGAGTATTTGATTATCTTGACGAACACAAGGATGATATTTTATCATTTTGGAGTTCAGGTGCTGAGTCAGTCGAACTTGTAGCAAGAGGCGAAAGCTCACTTGGAACTGTTTGGGGTGGACGTACAATCGCAGCACAGAAGGATGGTCAGAAAATAGAAAAGGAAATTAACGAGGCTGTTCTTACAGGCGATGCATGGGTAATTGGAAAAGGTTCAGCAAATGTTGAAATGGCTCAGGACTTCATCGCATTTGCAACATCGCCACAGGTAATTGCGAATTATGCAGTCGAATATCCTGGCAATGCACCTGCAAATACTAAGGCATACGACTTAATGACAGAAGAACAGATTGCAACATTAGCATCATCACCAGCAGTTGAGGATTCTCAGTTGTTAATAGATGTTAACTGGTGGTATGAAAACTATGATGAAGTATATGAAAGATTCACAGAATGGAAGCTTTCTATAGGACAGTAGAAGCAAACAAATAGAAATTAAATATGAAATCTCTGCCGAGGAAGGCTTGCAAATATGCAGGCCTTCCTTATTTTATGAAAAAAGAAGGTGTGTATATATGACAAAAAAGAAATTCAAATTTAAAACATCATGGCTGCTCATAGCAATGCCATTGATATTTCTTCTAATATTTTTAGTATATCCTTTAATTCGAATTTTGAAATTAAGTGTTACAGATCCGGCAACAAATGCATTTACATTTGAGGCATATAAAAAATTCTTTGAAAACAGCTTATATTTTAAGGTAATCAGGGTAACGTTCAAGGTAAGCTTCTTTGTAACATTATTTTGCCTGATATTAGGATATCCGGTGGCATATATGATGACAAAATGTTCCAAGAGAATGAAAGCAATAATTATGATATTAATAATGATTCCATTTTGGACTAGTCTTCTGGTAAGAACATATTCATGGATGATCCTATTACAATCAAACGGTGTAATTAATAATTTCCTTCAATGGATTGGAATTATTGATGAACCACTAAAATTATTTAAGAATACAACCGGTGTTTACATCGGAATGGTACATATATTACTGCCATATATGATTTTATCACTTTATCCGGTACTAAGCGGAATAGATAGAAATTATATATCAGCAGCACAGAATCTCGGGGCAAATAAATTCATTGCATTTTTCAAAGTATATTTTCCACTTAGTATTCAGGGAATATCGGCAGGTGCAATACTTGTATTTACAATGGGAATTGGATATTTCATAACACCATCACTTCTTGGCGGCTCTGGAGATACGATGATATCGCAGATGATTCAGATTCAGGTTAGCAAGCTTCTTAACTGGCAGTTTGCATCAGCATTATCAGTTATTTTGTTTGTGATAAGTATGTTTGTAATGTACGCGTCAAAGAAAATTATGAAAGTAGATAAAGTATGGTAGGAGGTGGAAATCATGCTGACAATAGTAACAATATTAATTATTTTATTTTTAGTTTTACCTGTTCTCATAATAATACCGATGTCATTTAGTTCATCACAGTATTTGGAATTTCCACCACCAGGTTTTTCGACACAGTGGTATGAGAATTTCTTTAACAGCAGGCAGTGGACAGAGGGCTGAATTGGAATCCGAGGTTCCAGTTTGCAAAATTAACTTCCGGTTCAGCGTATCTCTTGCAAGACTAAATTCCTGTAAACTTAGGGAAATAATGCAGCGGTATTCATCAGGAGCTGCCAATGCCAGAAGACTTATAAGGACAGAGAGCTGCTATGTCAGCAATGAAATGGAAAGGCAATCATATAACGAGTGTGGTATTGAGAAGTGCAGATTTTTAGCAACACTTGATTTAAGAACTTCTGAAATGTGTGCAGCAAAGGATGGGGAACTAATAGATGTTAAGACAGCAATAGCAGGTATTGATATTCCACCACTTCACCCATACTGCAGATCAACTACAATAGCAGCCATTGACGAAGATGCATTAAAGAATCTGGAACGTAGGGCAAGGAATCCCCAAACTGGAAAGAACGAAAAAGTTCCTGCAGATATGAAATATGGGGATTGGTATCAGAAATATGTTAAAAACAATCCGGTGGCTCTACTAAATGAGAGCAAAATAAAGAATTTTTATGAGGATAAAAAGCAATTTAATAAATACTCGACAAGACTTTCATCAAAATACATAGGTAAAACACTTGATGAATTCCAGAAAATTAAATATAGTAAAGATAATACAGAATATAAGATTATTAAAGCCCAGTATAAAGGAATGGGATATTATAGTAAAGCATTAAAAAATGAAGATGAAGTTACAACCACTGTAAAAGAGATTGCTTTAAAACAAAATATGAAAACTCTTGGAATAGACATGAGGGTTAAGAGTGAAGAGTCTTTTTTGCGAAAAGTAAGAAGCAGCTTTCTTGAAGGAAAAACAGATTACGAGATAAATGATATCTTAAGATATACATTGGGCGCTAATCCTGATGAGCTGGTAGATAAAACCAAGAATAGTATTGAATCACTGGAAAAGATGGGTTATACTACAATTAAGATAAAGAATAGTTGGCTTGATAAGAACAATCCATACAATGGTATTAATACAATTGTACAAACTTCAAATGGTCAAAAATTTGAAATACAATATCATACACTTGAAAGTTATGAAGTGAAGAATGGCAAAATGCATGAGCTATACGAAAAACAAAGATTAATTGTAGATAAAGATTCAACAGAGAATAAAGAACTTAGAAATGAAATGTTTAAAATTTCAGAAAATATGACATTACCAAACAAGCTTGGAGAAATAAAGTAATGGAATATACATATTATGTACTTACCAGTAATACAAATAATGGAACTATTGTTAGGGCTAATGGAAGAGAACAATTTAGATATTATAAGGGTAAAGGATGGATTGATAGCAGTATTATGATGGAATACTTTTGTGAGTTTAGTCCTCTTTATGATATGTATGATGAAATTACTGAAGTAGAAGCACTAAAGAGAATAGAAGAAATAGAAAATATTTAATTAAGTTTAAAAAGCCCTTAACTGGGGCTTTTTTATATTGCCTAAAATTATTAGGCGCATAATTACAGAAGGAGGTTTGTCATAATGAAGACAACTAAAAAATTATTGCCAATGAAGCTTCAGTATTTTGCTGAGGCTTCTTTAGATGGCAAAAAAGAAACTCCTGAGGATGATCAGGAAAAGAAACTTGATGGTCAGGACAATCCAAATAATGGAGAAAAGTCTCTTGACGAAGTACTCAATTCTTCTGACACATTGAAGAAAGAGTATGAAGAAAAGCTTCAGGCAGCAGTAGAGGAAGCAAGAAGAACAGCAACTGATGAAGCTAAGACACAACTTCAGACAGAAGCTACTGAGGCACAAAAACTTCAGGCAATGACGGATGAAGAAAGAAACCGCTATGAGACCGAAAAGAGAATCACAGCATTGGAAGAGAGAGAGGCAGCGCTTAACAGAAGGGAATTGAAGATGAAAGCACAGGAAACACTTAAGGCTTCAAATGTACCTGTATCTCTTGCTGATATTCTTAATTATAGTTCGGCTGAGGAGTGTAACACGTCAATCAATCTTGTAACTGCAGCATTTAATACGGCGGTACAGGAAGCAGTCAATGGAAAACTCAAAGGAGATGCACCACTTAAGAAAGCACCTGAGAGCGATAAAGAAACTGTTGATGCTAAAGCAATCGAAAATGCAATAGCAGGCAGAAGATAATAGGAGGATTAAGAAATGGCAAATTACATTGAAACAGCTAGCGTATGCCAGCAGAAACTTGACGAGGCAGCAGTAGCAGAAAGTTGTACCGCATGGATGGAAGCTAATGCAGGAGACGTTATTTATGATGGGGGAAATGAAATTAAGATTCCGTCATTAACAATGCAAGGACTTGCTGATTATGATACTACTGATGGATATCAGGAAGGTGATATTTCTTTCAAATATCAGACAGTAACAATGACTCAGGACAGAGGAAGAGGATTCACATTTGATTCTCAGACAACAAATGAGACTAACTACGCACTTAACATTGGATCAGCAATGGGTCAGTTCCAGCGTGAACATGTAGTACCTGAAATTGATGCATATAGAATTAGCACAATTGCATCTAAGATTATTACTGCAGATATTACAGGAATGACAAAGTATTCTGAAACCTTAACAGCAAACAAGTCTACACTTGCAGTTCTTAGAGCAATCAAGACCGGACTTAAGGAAGTAAGAAAGACATATTCAGGCCCGGTAACCATTCAGATTGACAGTAGTGCACTTATGGAGCTTGAAATTGAAATGGCAGGTCAGATTCAGTATGTTGATATGATTGGAGCAAATGGAATTATTACCAAGGTTCCATCAATTGACAAGTGTCCATTAATTGAGACACCATCAGAAAGAATGGTCTCAGCCATTACACTTGGATGGACAAACTAGCTTCTAGAATAGCTGGATGTATTTCAAATGTAGTTTCAGGAGGAAAAGAAATAGCATTGCATCTATATATAGACGGTGAAGAAGTTAAGAATGTAGTAGTTAAGAGAATCAATCAGGATATTGCTTCAGGAAAGGAAGTAATCATAATATAGTATAGTCCGGGCATTACTGCCCGGGGATTGGAGTATCAATGAAATTTAATAATACAGAAATTAAAACTCCATCGATGTTATCATTTAAACCAGAGAAAGTGTGGAGCTCAAATACTAAACGAACTGCATCAGGATTAATGGTAGGTGATGTGATAGCAATAAAGGAAACAATAACAATTACCTGGAATACACTATCGCCACAACAGGTTGCACAATTGGATGCAATAATATCAAATGCATTCTTTAATGTAACATTTATGGATCCAAGGAGCAACACAGAAGTCACAAAACAGTTTTACGCTTCTACACCAACATATTCGGTATATTCATATGTTAATAACATGTTTAAGTATACAGGAACTGCATTAGATATAATTGAGAGGTGATAATATGTACAGTATTAATTCAACACATAGAAATGCTTTAGATTCTGGTGCACGAGGTCGATTTATTGCATCTGTAGAAATTGGTACAATTTCGTCAACTGATGTACAACAACTTGAATTTAAATCTGGTAGCAGTAGCGGAGGCTCAATAAATATTGGAGCATGTATTAGTACGTGCGTTAATTTTGAACTTAAAATAAGCAATATGTCTATAGATAGTGAGCTAAAGATATATATATCTATGTATGTAAATAATGTAGAAGAAAAAGTGCCAATGGGAATATTTAATATTATGGAAGTTAAGGAAGAAAACGGAATATGGACTGGAACGGCATATGATAATCTTATTAGAGCTAACGAGCCTTATAATCCACGCATTACATTTCCAACAACACTTCAGGCAATGTGTCAAGATGCTGCAGAAATTGCAGGAGTAACATTTACTACTGAAACAATATTTCCCAATATTACAATTTCATCACCACCTTCAAATAAGTCTTGTGCAGATATATTTGCAATTGCAGCACAATTTATGGGATGTAATGTATTTGCAGATCGTTATGGAAGAATATGTTTTAAATGGTATTCAAACGGAATTAGTATTGATAATACACAGTATTACAATTACGAAAAGGGTAAGATGACTAGCTTTTCATCAATATCATGTGATACAGGAAAAGCGATACTTACTAGTGGCTCTGGACAGGGAATTAGTATTACTAATGAGTATATGACACAGACATTACTTAATCAGTTGTTACTAAATACTCAAACCTCGTATCTCCCAGCAAAATGTGATTTTATCGGAGACATGACAGTGGATCCATGGGATATTATTACGGTTGATAATGATAGCTTATATATTATGTCATATCAATTACAATACGATGGTGGACTAATTTCTTCAGTAGAAGTGTTTGGAGAAACTTCGGCCGGAGCAAATGTATATCAGGGAAGACTTAGTAAGAAAATTGCAGCGGTTGAAAAAGGTCTTGATTCTTATAAGATATATGTTGCTGAAAACTATATTGACGGTACAACATTAGAAGCATCTTTAGCACTTAAAATTGAAGATAAAGTAGCAACACTATCAGCTTATGCAAATGAAATTAAATTCAATTCAGATACTTTTTCAGTTAGTAGTACAAATCTATCAATATCAAAAGCCGGAGTGCTGACAGCTAAGGGAGCAACTATAACAGGAAAAATTACTGCTACATCAGGTAAGATAGGAGCATTTAATCTGACATCTGATGGTGCTTTCTATTCCGGTTCTTCTACAAGAGGTGGTACAGGAACGTACATGGGAACTAAAGGTATATCATGTAGTAATACAGATGCATCGTGCACGGTTGAAATGTATGATTCTGTTCTAAAACTAACTCAGAACGGAACTATATCAGATGATAAAGATATGCCACGTATAATATTTAAAGGAGCTTATGGAGTACCAAATGCCACAGATGTATTAAGATATTCGGGAAAAAATTCATTATTTTGGTCTGGTGGTTTTCAAACATTAGAGGATATTATCGCCGGAGGAGGATTATCTGTTGCAAAAGATGCAACTATAACAGGAAAAATATGGGCACCGTGTATAGAACTAAGTGCTAATAGCCCATATATAGATTTCCATTACGCAAGTTCTACTAAAGACTACACATCAAGAATAATTGAAACTGCAGCAGGAACGTTACAGGTTCAGGTAGATGCTTTGAAGATATCCTCGGTAACAAGTGGAGAGTGTCCGATTGTAAGATCATCGTCAGGTGTTATGCAGTTTTCATCGGGAAGTGATTCGTATGTTAATTATATTTCCGGTTCTGAAGTAAGGGTATGTAATCTTGCCCGAACAACATACAAGGTAATCAAAGCATCTGCTTTTACGGTGTCATCCAGCAGAAGGTTGAAGGACAATATACAGGATATGACAGAAGATGAAGCAAATAAGATTTATGCACTTAATGTGGTTACGTTTGATTACAAAAATGGAGAGTCAAATCAGAGAGGACTAATAGCAGAAGATACATATAGAATTATTCCTTCGATGGTACAAGGTGATATATTTGCATCAGATGAAGACGAAGATGCAATAATGGGTATTGGTATCGATTATTCAAAAGCGGTACCATATCTAATCAAGCTTGTACAAATGTTAAAACAAGAGTTAGAGGAAATGAAAGGAGAACAATAATGAAAATGACAAATATGGAAATGGAACAGCATATTGCTGAAATAAATTCAATTATTAATAAAGAAGAAAAGATACCAGGAGAAGTTATCTATCATGCAATTAGAAATAAAAATAGGATGGAATCGGAAATTAGAGAGTATATTGATTTTCGAGATAAATTAATTAAAACACTTGGTGAAAAAAATGAATCAGGAAATTACCAGATAGATTCTCATTGCGAAAAATTTGAAGAATTTCAGCAAGAGATAGAAAAGATAGCAGTGGTAGAAGTAGATGTAGAAATAACTAAGATACCTATTAGTAAACTATGTGACAATTATTCACCAATTATAATCTCATCACTAGATTTCATGATTGAATAAAAAATAATCCAGTTAAAGATAATTCAAAAGCTCTTTAACTGGATTTAAAAATTGATTTATGATATATTTTTAAGGGTATTTATAAATGAATTTTTAAAGGACAGAAGTATTTTTTTTAATTAAAAAAAAATTGCCATTCTTAATGCGAAATTTTGCCATTTTTAATGCGTGCTTACAATTACAGAAAATGCTGAAAAGGTATCAGCAGTATCTGAGGTTACTAACAGACAGCTGGCTGAAGGTAATGCCGAGATGAAGAATTTACTAGATGCAATGCAGACTATTAGAACAAGCTCAGAAAAGATTAGTGAAATTATTGATACTATTAACAGCCTTGCAGATCAGACATCACTTCTTGCACTTAATGCATCAATAGAGGCAGCGCGTGCAGGTGAAGCAGGAAGAGGCTTTGCTGTTGTTGCAGATGAGATAAGCAAGCTATCTCAGGCTAGTGCAGATGCCAGCAGGACTATTACTGATTTGATTCAGAATTCCAATAATGCAGTGGAGGCTGGAACGAAGATGGCTGACACAACTGCAATTACACTTAATAACGGTGTTGTTAATTCAACAAGAACACAGGAAGAAATCAATCAGATAACAGAATTTGTTAAGACACAGAAGGAAGCTGTAAACAGTATTAAGAATGAGATTAACGAAATAGCAAATGTTATTGAGACAAATGCCGCATCTTCAGAAGAAAATGCAGCAATAAGTGATGAACTTATATCATGTGCAAATGAATTAAAAGAGACAGTTGATCAATTTACTTTGAAACAATAAAAATAATGTCAATAAGAGACCTGCTTTGTGCAGGTCTTTTATTTTACGTAAAAAGTCAATTGATTTGACTATTTATTAGATTAAATTTAGAAAATATCAAAATATATCTATAAATCTGACAAAAATAATCATTCCAATTTTAAAAGATAAGTGTTATTATATATGAAATCAAGAAAATGAATATCAAAAAAAGTATATTTTAATGGAAACATATAAGTGTTTCAGAATGGAGAGCTTTATGAACGTAAACAAATATGAAAGACAATATTTTATGCCCCCTGTCTGCGAATATGACTGGGCAAAGAAGGATTACATTGATAAGGCACCTATATGGTGCTCAGTTGATTTAAGAGATGGAAATCAGGCTTTGATTGAACCGATGAATCTTGAAGAGAAAATAGAATTTTTCAATATGCTTGTCAGAATCGGGTTTAAAGAGATTGAAGTTGGATTTCCGGCTGCATCAGAAACAGAGTATGCATTTATGAGAGCATTAATTGAGAGAAATATGATACCGGAGGATGTAACCGTACAGGTACTTACTCAGGCAAGAGAACACATAATTAGAAAAACTTTTGAGGCTGTTAAGGGTGCTCCACATGCTGTTATACATTTGTACAATTCCACATCAGTTGCCCAAAGAGAGCAGGTGTTTAAGAAGGATAAGAGCCAGATTAAGAAGTTGGCAGTTGATGGTGCGGCATTACTTAAGAAGCTGGCAGCAGAAACTGAGGGGGATTTTGCATTTGAGTATAGTCCTGAAAGCTTTCATGGAACTGAGGTAGAATATGCAGTTGAGGTATGCAACGCAGTTCTTGATATATGGCAGCCTGATAAAGGACACAGGGCAATAATCAACATACCGGCAACTGTCGAAACAGCAATGCCACATGTATTTGCAACTCAGATTGAGTATGTAAGTAAGAATCTTAAGTACCGTGATAATGTTGTGTTAAGTATTCATCCACACAATGACAGAGGCTGTGGAGTTGCAGATGCTGAGCTGGGAATTCTTGCCGGTGCAGACAGAGTCGAGGGAACATTGTTTGGTAATGGTGAAAGGACTGGAAATGTCGATATAGTAACGGTTGCAATGAATATGTTTTCTCATGGTGTTAATCCGGAACTTGACTTTAGTGATATGACACATATTAGAGAGTCATATGAGAAGCTTACAAAAATGAAGGTATATGAGAGACAGCCATATGCAGGAGACCTTGTATTTACAGCATTTTCAGGTTCACATCAGGATGCAATAGCCAAGGGAATGGCGTTTAGGGAAGAGAAAAAATTGGATAAGTGGAATGTCCCATATCTTCCTATTGATCCGGTTGATGTTGGAAGAACATATGATTCTGATGTTATTAGAATTAACAGTCAATCAGGAAAAGGTGGCGTAAGTTATATTCTTAAGCATAACTACAGTCTGTCAATACCGGAAAAAATGAGAGAAGAGGTTGGGTATGCTGTCAAACATGTATCTGATGTTGAGCAGAAGGAGCTTTCACCTCAGTGGGTATACGAGATATTCCAAAATGAATATGTCGACTGTACACCATATTTTGATATTAAGGAATGCACATTTAAACAGAATGATGGAATTATGGCTGAGTCAATTATTACCTGCGATGATAAATCTGTATTTGTTACAGCAAATGGAAACGGACGACTTGATGCAGTAAGTAATACAATCAAGCAGTATTTTGGCATTAGCTATGAGCTTGCAGTGTATGAGGAGCATGCATTATCTGAAGGGTCATCTTCGAAGGCAGTTGCCTATGTTGGAATTATTTGCGATGGTAAATCCTACTGGGGCGCAGGAATGGATGAAGATATTATTAAAGCCTCAATTCATGCACTTTCTGTAGCAGTTAATAAATTGCCTGAAATTAGAAAGGATGATAAATGCAGAGATGAGCGTGTTATAGAAATGCTTAACTATATTCAGGCTCATTATAAGGAAATCACACTGGAAACAATAGCTAAAGAATTTCATATGAGTACTGCTCATATTTCGAGATACATTAAGCAGCAAACTGATAAAAACTTTTTAGAGCACGTTACAGCTATAAGAATGAAGAGAGCTAAAACATTACTTAAAAACAGTAGTATGACAGTTGGAGATATTGCTTTTTATGTGGGCTATAACAGCGCTGAAACCTTTATAAGGGTGTTTAAGAAAATGTACAAAACAACTCCTTCACATTTTAGAAAGCTAAACAGAGCAAATGATAATTAATTGACAAAATGTAAAATATAATTGACAAAATGTAATCCGAGTGGTAAATTAAAGAAAAAGAACGAAGGAGGACTGCATTTTGAGTAAGTATTACATTGGAGGATTCATAACAGGATTCATTATTGTTGCGATATTTTCATTTATCATGTCCATAAGAAAGAACAGTAAGAATATTTATGACTATGATGAGAGACAGATAGCAGCAAGAGGCAAAGCATTTAAGCTTGGTTTCTTTACTATAATGATTGCGAATCTTGCAAATGGAGTAATTGTAGAATGGTTTGATAATGTATGGGGTACACAATTTACAATGAATTTTGTGTGTGCTGCTTTAGGAATTGCTGTTTTTGTTGTACACAGCATATTCCATGATGCGTATATGTCATTTAAGGAAACACCATTTAAGCTTGTTGTATTATTTACATTCATTATAGTGATTAATGCCATTTCAGGGGTTCATAACATAGTTGAGAATGAAGCATTTACAAAGGATGGAAGACTTAGTGACTCAAACTTCGCACTTAAATAAGTGCCTATGTACCTTGAAAATTCAATAATAAC